>NZ_JBHYMS010000013.1:0-143848 GCF_042743185.1 Inquilinus sp. NPDC058860
TTCCAGCACCGTCTCGGGCTGTGCGTCCGCCCGGGTGGTCTCGATCGGTGCCGTCATTGCGTTGGAGACCCCGGGCGGCCACGGACGCCGCCCGGGCCGTCGTCGATACGGCCGCATGCCTGGATGGCCGCCCGGCGGCGATCGCCGCCGCCTACGCCGCCGTGACTGCCGGCGGGCCTCCGGACCTCTGGGCCCATGGGCTGCTGACGGGAACCGACGTTCCGACGGCGGCGGAGTCGCGGACCGCTGTGACCGTTGCGGCCCATGCCGCGGCCGGCGCCGGGCTGGCGGCCGCACAGGCCGGGGTGGCGGGGCAGGACCGCCGGTCCCTCGGGCCCGAGCTGAGCGCGATCAACGCCGCCGCCCGGGAGCTGCTGATCGAGAAGAAGATCCCGGCGGAGGGGCTGGCCGCCGTCGCCGCCCGGGCGGCGGAGAAGCGGGTCGAGCTCGTCCGGAAACAGGCCGAAGAACTGTCCGCCCAGGTGGCGCAGACCCGGAACGCGCTGGACCTCGCCGAGGTCGCGATCGCGGCGCGCGAGGCGGATCTGGCCAGGGCGTCCTCGGACCCGGACCAGACGGCGATCCAGGCATCGTTGGAGTACGAGCGACGGAAGCGGGACGAGCTGCAGGCGACCCTGCGCCGGCAGGGGCGGCAGGCCCAGGCCGCGGATGGGGAGCTGGCGGCGGTGTCCGGCGATGCCCGGCCCCGCATCGCCGCCGCGGTCAGGGCGCTGGAGGCGGCCAACGCCGCGGCGCCGGACCGGCAGCAGGCCGCGGTCGCCGCGGCCAAGGCCGCCGCGTGGGCGATGCGCGGCGCGAACGATCCGGTCCGGGCGGAGCGCGTGGCGGCGGCCGCCCATCTCGCCGCCCTGGCCGGGGCGGATGAGGACGACGCCGAGGCCGCCGGGCGCCTGATGGCGGCCCATTGCGACGCCGCCGGCGGCACGCTCGACGACCTCGGCGCCAAAGCGGCCCAGGCCGCCATCGCCCAGGTCGTGACCGGCGGCGTCGCGGCCGACGATGCCGGCCGGAGGCGGCAGCTGCTGGCCGCGGCGGCCGCGACCACGGCGCTGGAGGGGGCGAAGCCCGTCGCCGCCGCGGCCATGGGCCCGGCCGTCGCCGCGGCGGACGCGACGCCGGCCGCCGGGGTCCACGCCCCGCCGGTGTTCTCCATGGCCGATCCCGACGCCCGCCCGGGCGGGGCGGCGGTGCCGCCGCTGCCGGCCATCCCGAAGCATTATGAGCCGGTGGAGACCCGCTTCGATCCCGCCAGGGCGGTCGCCGTCGACGAATGGAAGCACGCCAAGATCCGGCAGGTCACCGATCTCGGCCTGATCGGGGCTTCGGGGCCCAGCACGACCACTTACATCATCGAGGTGATGGGGCCGAAGGGCCGGTACTGGGCGGATTTCGACTGGTCGCCGAACGCCAACCAGCTGTATGGCGAGATCCCGATCAAGCCCAGCGCCGCCGGGGCGGACGGGCTGGCGGCGCAGGCCGGGACCGTGATCGCCTACAGCGGCATCACCGGCGACTGGGAATCGTTCGAGCAGCGGGCCAAGGACCTGAAGGCGCGGACCGACGCCGCCTTCGCCGAGGTCGCCAGGCTGCTGACCTCGCGCGATCACGACGGCAGCCTGAGCCAGCTGCGCTATCACGGCGGGGAGAGCGGCCACCTGGCGAATCTGCTGCCCTACGTCAAGACCAGGATGCAGGAGGAGATCCGCCTGTTCGTGCAGGGCCGGCACAGCCAGCCGGCGTTCAAGGAGAACCTGTCCAAGATGTTCGTCGAGCTGGTCGAGAAGATCGAGGGCGACCGGTCGCGCAAGAAGGCGATCCTCCGGCACCAGATCGACACGATGATCCGGATCGTGATCGCCATCGTGATCGGCGGCGGCGTCGGCGGCGCCCGGGTCGCGGCGGGCTTCATGGGAGGAGGAGGGTAGGGGGCGTCAGCCCGGCTATCGCACACCCCCTGCGTCCTGCGCCGGTTCAAAATGCCGACGGGGCAGGAGAATGGCACAGCGCGATGCCTGTCGGCCTGCTTGCCTGGCCCGGCGCTGGGCGCTGGGATGGTGTGAGAGCGCTCACCCCGAGGCCACCGCCGTCCAGCGGCCCTTCACCTTCTCGAAGCCGTGCGCCGGCATCGGCACGAAGCCGGCGCCGTCCCAGCGCCGCGGCTCCAGCGTCAGCCGGTCGCCGTCCAGCAGGATGCGGTTGTAGGCGTTCGGCTCGTTGCGCCGCCGGCTCGAGGTCGCGGTCGCCGCCTGGGCCACCAGGATCGGCCGCCGCACCCGGCCGTGATGGGTGGTGACCTCGCCATAGAAGCCGCGGTGCAGGTGGCCGGTCAGGATCAGGTCGACCCCGGCGGTGGCGAAGACGCGCAGCGCCGTCTCGGCCCGCCCGATCAGCTTGGTCTCCGGTGCGTCGGGCGGCGGCAGGAAGGGGTGGTGCGCCACCACCACCTTCAGCATGCCGCGCGGCAGGGCGCGCAGCGTCTCGCGCACCCGCTCGATCTGCTCCAGGCTGATCGACCCGTGCGACCAGTTCCAATGCGCCACCAGCCGCCGAGCGGTGTTGACGCCGATCAGCACGATCCCGTCCTGGACCAGGAGCGGCGCGGTGTCCGGGGTGATGAAGCGGCGATAGCGCGAGAACGGCTTGGTGAAGCGCGACAGCAGGTTGTGCCGCGGGATGTCGTGGTTGCCCGGCACCACGATATAGGGCGCCGGCAGCCGGTCCAGGAAGTCGCGGGCGGCCGCGAATTCCCCGCTGCGCGCATCCTGGGTCAGGTCGCCCGAGACGGCGATCACCGAGGGCTCGAGCGCCTTCAGCTCGGCCAGCAGGGCCTCGACCAGGGCCGGCTCGGTGCGGCCGAAATGCAGGTCGGAGATGTGGGCGACGCTCTTCATCACTCCGGGGTGTCGGGCTTGTCGGGATCGGCACGCGGCACCATCACGGTCAGCGCCTTGGCCAGGATGCGATAGCGCAGGGGCGTCGCCAAGAGATGGTTCTCCCCGTCATTGGCGACCCATAGTCGCGCGCGGCGCGAGACCACGTTCACCCGGCGCGCCGCCAGGGCCGCCGCCGCCGGGTCGTGCTGCCAGGTGCCGGCGACGATGCGGGCGATCAGGCGCCACAGGTCCAGCCGGCGGTCGATCCGCGCGGCGTAGACGCCCAGCGTTCCGCCGTCCAGCGCGACGCGGCTGTGGAGCGCGGCGAAGCCTTCGGCCAGCGGGTTGTTGGTGATCGCCAGGGTGCGGGTGATCAGCCGCACCGGCCGGCCGTCCGCCTGCAGCACCACATGCAGCCGCGGGCCGTGGTCGAAGCCGCGGAAGAAGAAGCGGACCAGCCGCAGCCATTTCATCGGTCCGGGGTCGTGCCGCATCCGCTCGCGCTGATGCACCATGCGCGGGGCGATGCCGGGCAGCGAGCTGTTCAGGAAGATCCGGTCGTTGACCAGGGCGACGTCGATCCGCCGGGTGGCGCCCGCCAGCAGCGCCGGCAGCGCCGCCTCGGGCGACAGCGGGATGCCGAGGTCGCGGGCCAGCAGGTTGGCGGTGCCCATCGGCAGGATGCCGAGCGGGCGGCCGGGACCGGCCCGGTTCTCCGGCAGGAGGCGCTCGGCGGCGGCGATGATGGTGCCGTCGCCGCCGCCGACCAGGATCGCCTCGGCCTCCGAGGCGACGGCGGCGTCCAGCGCCCGGCACAGCGCCGGCCCCTCGGCCACGGCCGCGCGCGGCTCGTGCCCGGCGTCGGCCAGGATCTGCTGCAGCCGCGCCGCGACGGCTTCGGGAGGCCGGCCGAGCAGGGCGCCGGCGGCGCCGTTCAGCACCAGCGCCACGCGCATCGGGCCGTCCTCAGCCGGTCAACGCGCGGTGCCGGTGGTGCCGCCCTCGCAGGTGCAGGCGGTGCTGGGGATGGCGCCGCCCGGGATCGGGCAGCTGCCATACATGGTAACGCAGCGCTGGGCGGCACCGGCCGAGGGCAGCGGCAGCAAGGGCGTGCTCGGCGCCTTGCGGCTCAGGCTCTCCGCCTCGCGCGGCGCCGGCACCGGCTGCGGCCGGAACGGCGCCAGCTGCGGCGGGCGGAGCTGCCCCGGCGGGGTGATCGGCTGGACCGCCGGAGGGCGGCCGCGGACGATCGGCGGCGACCCGATGCCGCCGGCACAGGGGCTGCCGATCTGCGACGGGTCGACGATGCATTGCGCCATTGTGGGCGCCGGGACGGCGGGGGCGGCCGCCGCGGCGAGGCCGGCGGCGAGCGCCAGGCGGATCAGCGGGCTCATGCTGATGAATTGTGCGGGGCGCCGGTTTCTTCAATGGTCGAAGGCCGCGATGTTTCGCTGCGTTTCCGCCGTGTTTCGTCTTAAGCTGACGGCGAATCGGAAGTCGGGCGCGGTGCCGGGCCATGGATGGCCGGCGGGGCGCAGCCGAGCTTCGCAAACAGTCGCAGACCATACCGATGAAATGCAGCCGGCCGGCGCTGTCCAGGCCGGCTGCGTCCCGTAAGCCCCAGCCACCCGAGAGGCAGCCATGGCTTTCACCTTGAAGATCAACGGCACCCCGCACGAGGTCGATGTCGACGGCGACACCCCGCTGCTGTGGGTGCTGCGCGACGTGCTCGGCATGACCGGCACCAAGTTCGGCTGCGGCCTGGCCCTGTGCGGCGCCTGCACCGTGCATGTCGACGGCCAGGCCGTCCGCTCCTGCCAGACCCCGGTCGACAGCGTCGGCGACGGCGCCGTGACCACGATCGAGGCGGTCGGCGAGACGCCGCAGGGCAAGGCGCTGCAGAAGGCGTGGCTGGAGCTGGAGGTGGTGCAGTGCGGCTACTGCCAGTCCGGCCAGATCATGTCGGCCGCGGCGCTCTTGGCCGAGACGCCGAAGCCGACGGACGACGACATCGACGCCGCCATGTCCGGCAATGTCTGCCGCTGCGGCACCTATCAGCGGATCCGCGCGGCGATCCACAAGGCCGCGGCCTGAAGGAGGGACAGACCATGCCTGATGGTTCGCACACCCTCGACCGCCGCGGGTTCCTCAAGGTCGGCGCCGCGCTCGGCGGCGGACTGGCCCTCACCGTCGCCCTGCCGCCGGCGCTGGCCCTGGCGGAGACCCAGGTGTCGCACCGCTTCGCGCCGAACGCCTTCATCCGCATGGATCCCAAGGGGCTGGTGACCCTGGTGATGCCGTCGGCCGAGATGGGGCAGGGCATCTACACCGCCGAGGCCATGCTGCTGGCGGAGGAGCTGGAGGTCGGGCTCGACCAGGTCCGGCTCGAGCATTCGCCGCCGGACGATGCGGCCTACGGCAACGCGCTGCTGGGCAGCCAGGCGACCGGCGGCTCGACCTCGATCCGCGCCTTCTGGACGCCGCTGCGTCAGGCCGGGGCGGTCGCCCGCACCATGCTGATCGCCGCGGCCGCCCAGCAATGGAAGGTCGATCCGAAGACCCTGAAGGCCGAGCGCGGCGCGATCACCGACGGCCGGCGCAGCCTGAGCTATGGCGAGCTGGTCGACCTGGCCGCGACGCTGCCGCCGCCGGACCCGAAGAGCGTGGCGCTGAAGGACCCGAAGGACTTCACCCTGCTGGGCACGCCGGTGAAGCGCCTGGACTCGCCGGACAAGGTGAACGGCAAGGCCGAGTTCGGCATCGACGTCAAGCTGCCGGGCATGAAGGTGGCAGCGATCGCCATCTCCCCGGTCAGCGGCGGCAAGCCGAAGACCGTCGACGAGGCCGCGGCGATGGCGGTCAAGGGCGTGCGCCAGGTGGTGAAGACCGACGCGGCGGTGGCCGTGGTCGCCGACCATATGGGCGCCGCCAAGAAGGGGCTCGAGGCCGCCGCCGTGCAGTGGGATGACGGCCCGAACGCCGCCGTCGGCAGCGCCGACATCGTCCGCGCGCTGGAGGAGGAATCGAAGAAGCCCGGCGCCGTCGCGCGCAACGACGGCGACGCCGAGAAGGCGTTGGCCGGCGCGGCGCAGCGGCTGGAGGCGATCTACCAGGTGCCGTTCCTGGCCCATGCGACGATGGAGCCGATGAACTGCACCGTCCATGTCCGGAAGGACGGCTGCGACATCTGGGTCGGCACCCAGGTGCCGACCATGGCCCAGGGCGTCGCCGCCGAGATCACCGGCCTGCCGAAGGAGAAGGTGCAGGTCCACAACCACCTGCTGGGCGGCGGCTTCGGCCGGCGGCTCGAGGTCGACGGCGTGGCCCATGCGGTCAAGGTGGCGCAGCAGGTCGACGGCCCGGTGAAGGTGGTCTACAGCCGCGAGGAGGACACCCAGCACGACATGTACCGGCCGTACTACTACGACCGCTTCGCGGCCGGCCTCGACGCGCAGGGCAAGCCGGTGGCCTGGACCCACCGCATCGCCGGCTCCTCGATCATGGCGCGCTACTTCCCGCCGGGCTTCCAGAACGGCATCGACCCGGACGCGGTCGACGCCGCGGCCGAGCCGCCCTACGCCTTCCCGGCGATCCGGGTCGAATATGTCCGGGTCGAGCCGCAGGGCGTGCCGACCTCCTGGTGGCGCGGGGTCGGCCCGACCCACAACGTCTTCGTGGTCGAAAGCTTCATCGACGAGCTGGCGGCCGCGGCGAAGCAGGACCCGGTCGCGTATCGCAAGGCGCTGCTGGGCCACAATCCGCGGGCCCTGGCGGCGCTGACCCTGGCCACGGAGAAGGCCGGCTGGGGCACGCCGATGCCGAAGGGCCACGGCCGCGGTGTGATGGTTCAGTTCGCCTTCGGCAGCTATGTCTCGATGGTGGCGGAGGTCGAGGTGGCGGGCGACGGGTCGATCAAGGTTCATCGCCTGGTCTGCGCCGTGGATTGCGGCCTGACGGTCAACCCGGACACGATCGAGGCGCAGGTCCAGGGCGGCGCGATCTTCGGCCTGACCGCGGCGCTGCACGGCAACATCACCTTCGCCAACGGAAGGGTGGAGCAGGGCAATTTCGACACCTACCTGCCGATGCGGATCGACGAGGTGCCGGTGGTCGAGACCCATCTGATCAAGAGCGCCGAGGCCCCCGGCGGCATCGGCGAGACCGCCACCGCCGCCGTCGCCCCGGCGGTGGCGAACGCGATCTTCGCCGCCACCGGCAAGCGCCTGCGCGCCCTGCCGTTCGACACGGATCTGCTGAAGTCGTCCTCGTGACAGGCTGAACTCCGGCGGGGGCCGCGGCTCCCGCCGGCGCAACCCGGACGGAATCCGGGATCCCGAAGGAAGAGGAAGAGACGGAAATGAAGCTGACGCAGTGGGCCCTCGCGGCCCTGCTGGTGGCTGGCGCGAGCACGCCGGCCTTGGCCGATGGCGATGCCGCGCGGGGCCAGACCCTGTTCTCGCGCTGCAGCGCCTGCCACACGGTGACCGAGCAGAACAAGCTCGGGCCCCATCTCTCCGGCGTGTTCGGCCGCACCGCCGGGACGGTCGCCGGCTACACCTACTCCAAGGCCATGGCCGCCTACGCCAAGCCCTGGGACGAGGCGACGCTCGACACCTTCCTGGCCGCGCCGAACAAGGCGGTGCCGGGCACCAAGATGACCGCCGGCGCCGTGACCAACCCGCAGGACCGCGCCGACATCATCGCCTATCTGAAGACGCTGGGGGCGTCGTAGGGCTGGCGAAGCCAGATCGCGCGATCCCGCCCTTCTACTCTCCCCCTCCCCCCGCGGGAGGGGGTAGGGGGAGGGGGAGGATAAAATGGGCGAGGCGGATTCTGATGACCGCCGGCTTCGCCTCCGGCCCATCCGCCCGTCACCCCATCCACACCGCCTCGACATTGTTGCCGTCCGGGTCGATCAGGAAGGCGGCGTAATAGGTCGGGCCGTAGTCGGCCCGAAGCCCGGGCGCGCCGTTGTCGCGGCCGCCGGCGGCCAGGCCTTGGGCATGGAAGCGGTCGACCGCCGTCCGGTCGGGGGCGCGGAAGGCGACATGGGTCCCCGCGCCCGCTGCCCCGGAGCGGTACAGCCACAGCGCCGGCGCCCCGGCCGGGCCGAGGCCGGCATCGGCATCGCCGCGGGAGCAGACCCCGTGGCCGAGCGGCGCCAGCACCGCCTCGTAGAAGCGCAGGCTGGCGTCGAGGTCGCGGACCTTCAGGCCGAGATGGTCGTACATGGCAGAACCTCCGTCGTGAGCCGGAGGTCAGGCTGCGGCGATCGGGGCCAGCCTTTCTTGGAATATCTTGCGGTCGCCCCGGGCCGCCTTGCGGAAACGTTGGGGCGAGACGCCGGCGGCGCGGTGGAAGCTGCGCACGAAGTTCGACAGGTCGCCGAAGCCGACGTCGTAGGCGATGTCGGTGACCGGCCGCGTGTCCTCCGCCAGCAGGCGGGCGGCGCGGCGCAGCCGGGCGCGGACCAGGTACTGGTGCGGGGTGACGCCCAGGCTGCGGGCGAAGATCCGCAGGAAGTGGAAGGGGCTGAGGCCGACGGTCCGGGCCGCGCCGTCCAGGTCGACCGGCTGGTCGGCATTCGCGTCGATCCACAGCGCCGCCTCGACCGCCCGGCGGCGGTCGCGCGCCGCCGGCTCGGCCGGCCGTGCCTCTCGCCCGGTCACCAGGGCGAGGAAGCGGGTCGTCAGGGCGATGCCGACCTCGTCCAGCCCCAGGTCGCTGCGGCCCTCGGCCGTGGCCTGGGCCAGTTCGCCCAGCACCATCAGCCCGGGCAAGGGCGGCATCGCCCCGGCGCGCCAGGCGGCGCGGTCGTCGCCGACCGCCTCGACCAGCGCCGGGGCCAGCTCGAAGGACAGGCACTCGTCGCCGCCATGGTGATGCTCGTGGCTGCAGGCATACTCGTCGCCCGGATGACCGACCAGCACCGACCCGGCCACCAGCTCGTCGGCCCGGCCCAGCTGGCGGCAGCCGAAGCTGCCGCGCCGGACATAGGAGACGGAATGACCCGTGTGCAGCTCGGTGAACGGACGGTCGTCCGGCCCGGCGCTGCACCGGTAGTCGTACACCGTCATCGACGGGCGCTGCAGGATCTGCTCGGCGGGCATGTGCGGAGTCTGCGCGCGCCTGTGGTCTCCGGCAAGCCCGGTCAGTCGAACAGCGAGGCCTGGGCGGCGGCCGCGGCGCCTTCGATCCGCAGCATGCGCAGCTTGGTGTCGACCCCGCCGGGGGCGGAGAAGCCGCCGGGCTTGCCGCCGGCCGCCAGCACCCGGTGGCAGGGCACCACGATCGGGAACGGGTTGTGCCCCATCGCCTGGCCGACGTCGCGGGCCAGCAGCGGGTCGCCCAGTCGCCTGGCGATCTCGCCATAGGTCATGGTCGACCCCGGCGGGATGGCGCGGGCGATGGCGTAGACCCGGCGCTCGAACTCCGGCACGCGGTCGAGGTCGACCGGCACGTCGGACAGGTCGATGCGCTCGCCGCGCAACAGGGCGCCGATGCGCTCGATCACCCGGGCGATCCCGGGCGGGGGCGCGCCTTCCTCCGTGCCGGGGCAGCGGCGGAGCAGGCGCATCCGCGTCTTCTCCGGGCTCGACCCCGGCAGCTGCACGCCGGTTATGCCGCGCGGGCCCCAGGCGATGCCGCAGGGGCCGATGGCGGTCTCGAACAGGGTGTAGAGATGCTCGCTCATGGGCCGGATCCTACCACCCGCCTCCCGGTCGGTCGGCCCGGTTCTTGCGGTCAAACTCGGTCAGTGTCCGACGGTGGCCGGCCCGGGCTCCGCCGCCGCCTCGATCTCCGCCTCCTGCGGCCTGGCTCCGGCCGGCCGCGGCGCGATCGGGATCAGCCAGATGGCGACGAAGGTCAGCACCGCCACCCCGGCGACGCCCCAGAAGCTCCAGTGCAGCGCCTGGTCGAACACCGCGCGCACCGACGGGTCGGCCGCTAGGTCCGCCAGCCCGTCCGGCCGGTTCAGCACGTCGTGCACGCCGGCGGCCAGGGCGCCGCTGCCGAAATGGGCGATGCCGAGGTTCAGCACCGCGCCCAGCGCCGTGGCGCCGATGGTGTTGCCCAGGCTGCGGGCGAAGATGATCGACGCGGTGGCGCTGCCGCGCATCGACCAGTCGACGCTGTCCTGCACCACGGCGATGGTGGTCAGGCTGATCAGCCCCATGCCGAAGCCCATCAGGAACGACCCGGCGCCGGCCAGGGCCGGGTGGCTCTGCGGCGTCAGGAACAGCAGCACCGCGGCGCCGACCGGGAACAGCAGGCTGCCGGTGCGCAGGGTGCGGCGGATGCCGAAGGCGCGGTAGAAGCGGCTGGACAGCATCACCGCCATCGGCCAGCCGACCACCAGCATGGTCAGGGTGAAGCCGGCGACGATCGGCGACCGGCCCAGCACGCCCTGGACATAGACCGGCAGGATCGTGGTCAGGCCGATCAGCGCCATGCCGGCCAGAAGGGTGGCGGCGTTGCTGGTGGCGATCAGCCGGCGGCCCCACAGCGCGATCGAGATGATCGGCTCCGGCGCCCGCCGCTCCTGCCGCAGGAACAGCCAGCCGGACAGCAGGAACAACAGCGCCAGCCCGCCCAGCAGCGGGGCGCCGGCATCGGTCTCGGTCAGGATCACCAGCAGCGACACCACGGCGACGGTGAACAGCCCGGCGCCGGCGTAATCGATGCGCACCTCGCGCGGCTCGATCTTCTCCTTCAGGAACAGGATGAAGCCGGCGATGGTCAGCACGCCGAAGGGCAGGTTGATCCAGAAGATCCAGGCCCAGGACAGGGTGTCGACGATGACGCCGCCGGCCAGGGGGCCGATCACGGCGGAGGTGGCCCAGACGCTGGCCATCATGCCCTGGGCGCGGCCGCGCTCCTCCAGCTTGTACAGGTCGCCGATCACGGTCATGGTCACCGGCGCGATCGCCCCGGCGCCCAGCCCCTGCAGCAGCCGGAACAGGATCAGCGACCCCATCGACCAGGCGAAGCCGCACAGCACCGACCCGGCCAGGAACACCGCCGTGCCGCCGATCAGCACCGGCTTGCGGCCGAACACGTCGGCCATCTTGCCGTAGATCACGGTGGCGGTGGTCTGGGCCAGCAGGAAGGCCGAGAACACCCAGCTGTAATAGGTGAAGCCGCCCAGCTCGCCGACGATGCGCGGCATGGCGGTGGCGACGATCGTCGCCTCGATCGCGATCATGAAGGTCGCCAGCATGATCGAGGCGATCAGGAACGGTCGCTTCGACCGGTCGACGGCAGTGGACATGGCGTTCCTCCGGGCCCGGGTCGGGCCGGTGCGGCGGGCGGGTCTCTGCGGATGACGGATCACCCATCCTACATCCGACTCCGGGCCGGCGGATGGGGGTGCAGAGCTGCCATGCATCCGGCGGCCACGCCCTTGTCCCGGCCGCGGGGATTGCCCACGGGCGCCGGCCGGTCCAGTTTTCTGGAGGAGACGGCACGGGCAGGGGACCATGCTCTACAAGGGAAGCTGCCATTGCGGCCGCGTCGCCTTCGAGGTCGAGGGCGAGCTGACCGGCGCCGTTGCCTGCAACTGCTCGATCTGCTCGCGCAAGGGGGCGCTGCTCTGGGCCGTGCCGCATCACGGCCTGCGCGTGCAGGCGGCGCCGGCGGATCTCGGCACCTATCTGTTCAACCGCCACGCCATCCAGCACCGCTTCTGCCGGAATTGCGGCATCCACCCCTTCGCCGAGGACACCGCGTCGGGGGCGGAGCGGTCGGCCTACATCAACATCCGCTGCCTCGAGGACATCGACCTCGCCGCGGTGCCGGTGCATGAGTTCGACGGCCGGTCGATGTGACGGTCCGGCGCCGGGAATCGGCCGCTTCAGGGCCGGGGGCCGCGTCGCGCCCAGGCGGAGACGAACAGGCAGAACGCGATGATCGCCCCGATCTCGGCCCAGAAGAAGATCAGGATGTCGGCGCGGACGCCCAGCGGCGGCGTGCCCGGCAACGCGCTGCGCAGTGCGGGCAGCGCGAAGATCACGGCGCCGAGCGCACCGGCGAGCGTGACCTCGATCCTCCGCATGCCGATGAAGACGAGGCCGCCGATGACGAGGGCGCAGAGCGCCATCACGACGATGGCACCATAGATCGCGATGCCGAAGAACGAGACGGCCCCCGTGCGGCGGATCGCGAACTGAAGCTGCAGGTCACCGGCGGTCTCTGCCGCCGCCTGCTGCGCCTTCACGGTGTAGCCGAGCAGGCCTTCCCAGACCGTGACACGGATCGGCAGCGGCGCCTCGCTGTCGTCCGGGTTTCGCTCGCTCGCCGCCAAGGTCATGGCGGATCCATACCGGTCCAGGGGATAGTCGCGCACATTGCCGTCCTCGAGATCGAATTCGAAGGTGACCTCGGGAAGAGGCTGGCCGGCCCCGATCTGCACATGTTCGATCTGCTTGCCGCGCTTGATCCTGATCAGGAAATCGTGGTCTGCGGTCGCGGTCGCCGCACTGGCCAGGGAGGGATCGGGCGTCACGCTGATCCGCATCTGCACGGAATCGTTGACCGGGTCGACCTCGATCGGCTGCACATAGAGCCTGACCCGAGCCTCCCCGGCCGGGGCGCCGAACTCGGTCTCGGCCGGCGCGCTCGACACGTCGAACCGGGCCAGGATGAGGATATAAGCGATCGCGCACCCCGCCAGCAGCACGGCCAGCACGATGGCCCGGCGCAACGGCGATGCCGAGAGGGCTCGTGGGATTTCGCCTCCGGCTGCATCGCCGGCCGGCTTGTCGGAGACGTCTTCCATGGCCTCGCACCCGGGTTTGCGGGATCATTTCAAAGCCCGGGCCGGGGCGGCAAGGTCCGATCGGCGCCATTACGCCTTAAGCCTTAATCCCGGTCTAGCCCCGGTATCCCCGGCAGTGCCGTGGCCAGATGGTCGACGAAGGCGCGGACCCGGCGCGGCACGAAGCGGCCGGAGGGGTACACGGCATGCACCTCCAGGGGCGCATAGGCGTAGCCCGGCATCACCCGAACCAGCGCGCCGCGGTCGAGCAGCGGCTGCACCAGCGGCAGCTGGGCGCCGCCGATGCCGATCCCGGCACGGATCGCCTCGACCAGCACGAAGGCGTTGTTGGCCAGGAAGCGCGACCGCACCCGTACCTCCAGCGGCCCGTCCGGGCCGACCAGCGGCACCGCGTCGCCCGCCGCCGCCCAGCTGAAGCGGACATGCGGGTGGCGCGCCAGCTCCTCCGGCGTCTCCGGGCTGCCATGGGCGGCGACATAGTCCGGCGCGGCCACCAGGATCCGCCGCAGCGTCGCCAGGCGGCGCGCCACCATGCCGGGCGAGGCCAGGGCGCCGAGGCGGATGGCGACGTCGACGCCCTCGCCGATCAGGTCGGCATAGCGGTCATCGGCGATCAGCTCGACCGCCAGCTCCGGATGGCGCCGCTGGAAGCCGATCAGGATCGGCGCCAGATGCGCCTGGCCCAGCCCGGCCGGCGCGTGCACGCGCAGGCTGCCGGTCAGCGTGTCGGACGCCTCGGCCAGCCCGTCCTCGGCCTCGGCCACCGCCTCCAGGATGCGCCGGGCCTGGGCGTGGTAGCGCTCGCCCGCCTCGGTCAGGGCCAGTCGGCGGGTGCTGCGGTTGAGCAGGCGGACGCCCAGCCGCCGCTCCAGCGCCGCCACCTGCTGGCTGACCGCCGGCTGGGTCAGGCCGAGCTCCCGCGCCGCCGCCGACAGGCTGCCGAGCTGCGCCACCCGGACGAAGGTGGCCATCGTGGTGAACCGGTCCATGGCCGATCATCCCAAAGTCGTGCTTATGGATGATAGTCGATCGGCGCCACTACTCAATGCCGTCCGAATGAATGATCTCTGGGCCGGAGCCCGCGGGCGATCGGCACGGAGAGACAGCGATGGACCGGAAGACGGCACTGGTGGTCGGGGCCCAGGGGGTGATCGGCCGCAACCTGGTGGAGCATCTGGCGACGCTGGAGGAGTGGCAGGTGATCGGACTGTCGCGCCGCGGCGGCGACGCCTCGGGGCGGGTCCGGCATGTCGCGGTCGACCTGCTCGACCCCGCCGATGCGCGGGACAAGCTCGGGACCTTGAGCGAAGTCACCCACATCTTCTACGCCGCCTTCCAGGACCGGCCGAGCTGGGCCGAGCTGGTGGCGCCGAACCTGGCCATGCTGGTCAATGCGGTGGAGACGGCCGAAGCACCCGGGCTGCGCCATGTCGGCCTGATGCAGGGCTACAAGGTCTATGGCGGCCATCTCGGCCCGTTCAAGACGCCGGCGCGGGAGGACGACCCCGGCCCGATGCCGCCGGAATTCATGATCGATCAGCTGGCCTGGCTGCAGGCCCGGGCCGCGGCCCGGGGCTGGAACTGGTCGGCGATCCGGCCGGCCGTGGTCGGCGGCACAGCGCTCGGCAACCCGATGAACCTGGCGGTCGCCATCGCCGTCTACGCGTCGATGGCGAAGGAGCTGGGCGTGCCGTTCCGGTTTCCCGGCAAGCCCGGCGCCTATGACAAGCTGTTGCAGATGACCGATTCGGGCCTGCTGGCCCGGGCCACGGTCTGGGCGGCGACCGATCCGCGCGCCGCCGGCCAGGCCTTCAACATCGCCAATGGCGACCTGTTCCGGTGGACCGACCTGTGGCCGCGCCTGGCCCGCTTCTTCGAGCTCGAGACGGCGCCGCCGCTGCCGATGCCGCTCGAGACGATGATGGCGGACAAGGAGCCGCTGTGGCGGTCCATGATCGCCAGGCACGGGCTGGCGCCGACGCCGTATCGCGACGTGTCGTCCTGGCGCTTCGCCGATTTCGTCTTCGGCTTCGACTACGACATGTTCGGCGACACCTCGAAGTCGCAGCGCTTCGGCTTCCACGACACGGTCGACACCGAAACGATGTTCCTCGACATCTTCCGCGACCTGCGCCGGCGCCGGATCATTCCGTGACGGATGCAGCACAACAAAGCCGCAATCGAGTGGTAGAGAAGAGAGGCTCCCGGTATTGCGGGAGCTTCGATATCGGGTGTGAATAATTTGATATGATGGTCATGTTCTAGTCGGCAGGGGCGATTGCGCTCTCCGACTGCGCCGATCGACTGATATTCACAAGAAGACGTATGGACGGCAAAGGATCGGCCGTCGCGATATCTCCTGGGCAATGCGAGGCCAATTGCGGACCGGACGCCCATGCCGCTGGCGACAGGGCGATGCCGGACCGTGCGCAGCCGGACCCCGTTTCGCACCTGCCTCCCACATGCGAGGCCGGCCGGTCGCCGGTCTCCGTACCCAGGAGGCCTGTATGGTAAGGAAACCCGAAACCAAGGACCAGGGCGTCGCCGTCCGCGTGGCGCTGCCGGACGACGAGCGCGCCCGCAAGGCGTCGCTCGCCGTCTATGCCTATTCCCGCGGCGGCAAGCTGCTGGACGTGAAGCCGCTGGACGCGAAGGGCGAGGTCGCCCTGCGCGTGCCGATCGGCGCCGAGGGCACCAGTCTCCGGCTGCTGGTGGGCCCGCGGCTGGAGGGCGAGGAGCGCTCGGTCGCCGAGCTGATGCGCCGCGGCGCGGTCGAGCGCCACCTGCGGGTCGACCGCGGCGCCGAGCGCCTGGCGATCGACATCCCGGTCGCCCTCGACACCATCCTGTGCTGGCTCCGCGGCCTGTGCGTGGTCCGGGGCACGGTGCTGAAGCGCACCACGCTGGGCGGGCAGAGCATCGACCTGCCGGTCTGCGACGCCACGGTCGAGGTCTATGAGGTCGACCGTTTCCCGATCATCCTGCCGAAGCTGCCGAAGCTGGTGCTCGACCGGCTGCGCGACCTGATCCTGCATCCGGTGCCGCTGCCCGACCCGGTCCCGGATCCGCTGCCGGGCCCGTTCCCCGGGCCGTTCCCGCCCCCCGGCCCCGGCCCGGACCCATTCCGGGGCGATGCCGTGCTGCGCCGCCTCGGGCCCGAGACCGCGCCGCAGATGATGCACAGCCATGCCGAGGCGGCGACCGCCCTGGCCGGGCTGGACCAGGCCGGCACCCTGCGCTTCGCCGCGCGGACGGGCAGCGACCTCGATTTCCAACGCGTTCTCCTGGATCACGAGCTGCTGCTGCGGCCGATCTTCTGCATCCTGTTCCCCGGCTTCTTCACCAAGCAGTTGGTGGCCACGGCGCACACCGACGATTGTGGCCATTTCCACACGCTGTTCTTCCAGGGCTGCCACAACCACGACACGCCGGACCTGTACTTCAAGGTCAAGCAGCGTTTCCTGTGGTGGGACATCGTCATCTACGGGCCGACGCCGGTGCCCTGCTACACTTGGTGGAACTACGCCTGCGGCAGCGAGGTCACGCTGGTCACGCACCACCCGCTGGCGCGCACCTGCCCGCCCTGCGAGCCGGTGGTGGCCGGCGACAATTGGGTGCTGTTCACCGCGATCGGCCAGACCTCGATGAACGCGATCTTCGGCAATTCGGACGCGCTGCAGGGCGTCACGACCCCGGCCAATCGCGGCCTGACCGGGGACGGGGCGCCGTTCGGCGGCGTGCTGCGGCCGCAGCTCCTGTTCGACAACAGCCTGCGCGAGACGCTGGGGGTCAAGTACTACCGCCTGTTCTGGCGCCGCGCCGGCACCCCGGACTGGATCCCGATGCTCGGCGATGTCGGCCGCCACTACACCTATGACGGCGGCGGCGGTCAGCCGGTCAGCGCGCTGTACAAGCTGGGGCCGCTGTCGCCGCCGGAAGCCCCCGCGGCCAACCTGTTCGAGATCCCGCCGGCGCTGCCGCCGCAGGGCGTCTGGGGGCCGGTGATCGCGCCGGTCGACTACCAGAACGGCGTGTTCGACACCACGCTGCCGGCGCCAGGCATCGCCTACGACGCCGGCGGCGCGGAGGTCGGCACCGACCGGTCGGGCAAGTTCGAGATCCGGCTCGAGCTGTTCGACACCGCGGGCGCCCCGGTCGACATCGCGGCACTCGGCATCCGCTACTTCGTGCCGGATGTCGACAACCTGGCCGGCACGATCACCACCGTCGGCGCCGCCCCGCTGGGCCTGGTCGACGGCAACGCCATGGTCGTGACCGTGCATGTCGACAACAATCCGACCTATGCCGAGATCGACGCGCCGGCGATCGGCATGGCGTCGGCCGACCCGTGCTGCGGTGTGCTCGGCTTCTCCCCGGGCGACGTGGTGCTGCTGCCGTGGCGGGCGAAGCATAAGAACGGTTTCGCCACCTACAGCTTCATCACCAAGCGGGTCGACCAGAAGGTGTTCGAAATCCTCGACGCCCCGGTGGGCCTGGTCGGCAGCCACAGCACGGTACAGGGCGCGCAGGGGCTGATGGACGCCAACCTGCCGGCCGGCTGCCTGCCCGGCGGATGCAACGTCGCCGCCTTCGCCTCGCTGGAAAAGGTCACGGCGATGGCGACCGACGGCTGGAGCCGGCTGCAGTATCTCGACAGCGGCGACTTCGAGGCCTTCACCCTCAGCCGCGGCGGACCGGCCTAGGATCGGCACCCGAGCGGAGGCTCCCCGCTTTGGCAGGGAGCCTCATCTCGTCACCGTCACCGGGCCAGATCGAAGCGGTCGAGCTCCATCACCTTGGCCCAGGCCGCCACGAAGTCCCTCACGAACTTCTCCTGCGCGTCGGCGCTGCCATAGACCTCGGCCAGCGCCCGCAGCTGCGAGTGCGACCCGAAGATCAGGTCGACGCGGGTGCCGGTCCATTTGAGCTCTTCCGTCTTCCGGTCCCGGGCCTGGAACACGTTCTCGGCATCCGAGGACGGCTGCCACTGCGTGCCCATGTCGAGCAGGTTGGCGAAGAAGTCGTTGGTCAGCACCCCCGGCCGCCGGGTGAAGACGCCATGCGGGGCGTTCCCGGTGTTGGCGCCCAGCACGCGCAGGCCGCCGACGAGCACCGTCATCTCCGGCGCCGTCAGCGTCAGCAACTGCGCCCGGTCGACCAGCATCTCCTCCGGCGTCAGGGCCAGCAACGTCTCGCCGAGATAGTTGCGGAACCCGTCGACCTTCGGCTCGAGCGGCGCGAAGGAGGCGACGTCGGTCTGCTCCTGCGACGCATCGGTGCGGCCCGGGGTGAAGGGCACCTGCACGTCCTGCCCGGCATCCTTCGCCGCCTTCTCGACCGCGGCGCCGCCGGCGAGGACGATCAGGTCGGCCAGCGAGATCTTCCTGCCGCCGGACGCCGAGGCGTTGAACTCCTGCTGGATCGCTTCCAGCTTGGCCAGCACCGTCGCCAGCTGGTCCGGCTGGTTCACCGGCCAGTCCTTCTGCGGCGCCAGGCGGATGCGGGCGCCGTTGGCCCCGCCGCGCTTGTCGGAGCCGCGGAAGGTCGACGCCGAAGCCCAGGCCGTGGAGACCAGCTGGGGCACGGTGAGGCCGGAGGCGAGCACCTTCGCCTTCAGCGCGGCGACGTCCTGCGCGTCGACCAGCGGGTGGTCGACCTCGGGCACCGGGTCCTGCCAGATCAGCGTCTCCTTCGGCACCAGCGGGCCGAGATAGCGCACCTTCGGCCCCATGTCGCGATGGGTCAGCTTGTACCAGGCGCGGGCGAAGGCGTCGGCGAACTCCTCCGGATGCTCGAGGAAGCGCCGCGAGATCTTCTCGTAGGCCGGGTCGAACCGCAGCGACAGGTCGGTGGTCAGCATCGCCGGGGCATGGCGCTTCGACGGGTCGTGCGCATCCGGGATCGCGCCGGCGCCGGCGCCATCCTTCGGCCGCCACTGTTGCGCGCCGGCCGGGCTCTTGGTCAGCTCCCATTCATACTGGAACAGGTTCTTGAAGAACTCGTTGCTCCACTTCGTCGGCGTCGAGGTCCAGGTGACTTCCAGGCCGCTGCCGATCGCGTCGCCGGCGAAGCCGGTGCCGTGCGTGCTCCTCCAGCCCAGGCCCTGCTCCACGATATCGGCGCCTTCCGGCTCGACGCCGACCAGGGCCGCATCGCCGGCGCCATGGGTCTTGCCGAAGCTGTGGCCGCCGGCGATCAGGGCGACCGTCTCCTCGTCGTTCATCGCCATCCGGGCAAAGGTCTCGCGGATGTCGCGCGCCGCGGCGACCGGGTCCGGATTGCCGTTCGGGCCTTCCGGATTGACGTAGATCAGCCCCATCTGCACGGCGCCGAGATGGCCCTGCAGCTCGCGCTCGCCGCTGTAGCGCTCATCCGCCAGCCACTTGCCTTCGGGGCCCCAGAAGATGTCCTGATCGGGCTCCCAGGTGTCCGGGCGCCCGCCGCCGAAGCCGAAGGTTTTGAAGCCCATCGACTCGAGCGCGACGTTGCCGGTCAGGATCAGCAGGTCGGCCCAGGAGAGCTTGCGGCCGTATTTCTGCTTGATCGGCCACAAGAGCCGGCGCGCCTTGTCGAGATTGACGTTGTCCGGCCAGCTGTTGAGCGGCGCGAAGCGCTGCTGGCCCCGCCCGCCGCCGCCGCGGCCGTCGCCGATGCGGTAGGTGCCGGCGCTGTGCCAGGCCATGCGGATGAACAGGCCGCCGTAATGGCCGAAATCGGCCGGCCACCAATCCTGCGAATCCGTCATCAGGGCATGCAGGTCCTTGATCACGGCATCGAGGTCGAGGGTCTTGAATTCCTTGGCGTAATCGAACGCCTCGCCCATCGGGTCGGACAGGGCGGAGTGCTGGTGGAGAACCTGAAGGTTCAGCTGGTTCGGCCACCAGTCCCGGTTGGTGTGGGCGCGGGGACCGCCTGTGAACGGGCACTTGCCTTCGCTAGCCATGTTCCCTCCGATCGGGTTCCGCAGTTTTGAATTATTCTAAAACCAAATTCTAAAACCAACGCGGCGCTTTGGCCAAGGGCGAATGGGTGGTGCCGGCGTCAGCGCGCCAGTTTCGCCGCGATGCCGTCGAGCAGCAGGCCGAGGCCGTGGTCGAACTCCGCATCCGGGTCGCCGCCGCGCACCGCCGCCATGCCCGCGGCGAGCATCGGATAGGCGGCCAGATCGGCGGCGGCCATCCGTTCCCCCTCGCGTTCGTTGACGTCGGCGGCGTCGGCCTGCTCCTCCAGCACCCAGCCCACCACGTAGCGGCCGATCGCGATCTCGGCGCGCAGCGCGTCGGCCGGACTGAGGCCCAGGGCGCACAGGGCGGCGGTCTCGGATTCGACCGCGGCGAACTCCGCCGGCTCCGGCCGGGTGCCGGCGTGCAGCCGGGCGCCGTCGCGCCGCGACAGCAGCGCCCGGCGGAACCGGCGCGCATCGTCCGCCACCCAGGCGCGCCAGTCGGCGCCGGGCTCGACCGTCCGCCGCATCCCGGCCTCCTCCATCATCGCCGCGGCCATGGCGTCCAGCAGCGCCCGCTTGTTCCGGAAATGCCAGTACAGGGCCGGGGATTGCACGCCGAGGCGTTCGGCCAGGCGGCGGGTGCTCAACCCGTCGATGCCGACCTCGTCCAGCAGATCCAACGCCGTCCGGATCACCACGTCCCGCTGCAGCTTCATCATCTGCTCCTCACTCCGCCGCTTGACAGCCTAGCCGCGCTCGGTTCCTTATCATTGATAAATTTATCATCGATAAGGATCTGCCATGGCTTCCCTCGCCCCGGCCGCACCGCTGGAAGGGATCCCGGCCGCGTTGTGGCGCCAGGCCGCGATCCTGGTGGTCGGCGGCTTCCTGTCGCGCCTCACCACCTCGATCGTGAACATCGGCCTGGCGCCGATGGGCGAGGGCTTCGGCGTGTCGCTCGACACCATGCAGTGGGTGGCGACCGGCTACCTGCTGGCGCTGGCCGCCTCGATCCCGGTCAGCGCCTGGGCGGCGCGGCGGGCCGGGCCGACCCGGCTGTGGCTCGCCAGCCTCGGCCTGTTCATCCTGGTCTCGGCCGCCTGCGCCCTGTCGGCCACGGCCGGGCAGCTGATCGCGGCGCGGGTGCTGCTGGGCCTGTGCGGCGGCCTCCTGGTGCCGGTCGGGCAGATGCTGCTCGGCATGGCGGCCGGGCCCGGGCGGATGGGCCGGCTGATGGGCACGATGGGCATCGTGGTGGTGCTGGCCCCGGCGATCGGCTCCACCGTTGGCAGCGCGCTCCTGGCCTGGCAGGGCTGGCCCTGGCTGTTCTGGATCAACGTGCCGCTCGGCCTCGCCGCCCTCCTGGCCGGCTGGCGCTGGCTGCCGCGCGCCGAGGCCGGCCCGGCGGGCCGGCTCGACATTCCCGGCCTGGTGCTGCTGACCCTCGGACTGCCGCTGATGACCTGGGGCGTCTTCGCCATCGCCCAGGCCGGCGGCCTCGGCGCCGCGGCGGCGGACGGCGCGCTGCTGCTGGGCCTCGCCCTGATCGCCGGATTCGCGCTGCGGGCGCGGCGGATGGAGGCGCCGCTGATCCGCATCCGCCTGCTGCGCGAACGGGTCTTCGGTCCGGCCGGGCTGATCCTGTTCTGCGGCGGCTTCACCGTGTACGGGGCGCAGATCGCGCTGCCGCTCTACTACCTGCTGGTGCGGCACGAGACGGTGTTCACCACCGGCCTCTTGATCCTGCCGCAGGATCTCGGCATCGCGCTCGCCATGCCGCTCAGCGGGCGGCTGGCCGACCGCTTCGGCGGCGGCCGGCTGGTGATGGCCGGCACCATCCTGACCGTGCTCGGCACCGTGCCGCTGGCCTTCCTGGAGGCCCGGACCAGCTATCTCTGGCTCTCCGCCGTGCTGGCGGTGCGCGGCTTCGGCATGGTGCTGGCGGCGATGCCGGCGATGACCGTGGCCCTGGCTTCGCTGCCGAAGGAGCGCGTGCCGGACGGGGTGCCGCTGCTGAACATCCTCGACCGCACCGGGGCCTCGATCGGCGCGGCGCTGGCGGTGGCGCTGTTCGGCCTGTTCCTGCCGCCGGGACCGCCTTATCCGATGGGCGCGCTGGCCGCCTTCGACGCCACGCACGGCATCCTGGCGCTGGTCGCGGCGCTGCCGCTGCTGCCGGCGATGATGCTGCTCCGGGCGGAGCGGCGGTCCTAACGGGACCGGCCGCGGCGCTGGCTTGGCCGTCGCCGGTCCGGCCGGGGCGGCCGCGCCGGCTGGGCGGCGCGGTAGCGGTCGAGCATCCGGGCGAAGCTGGCGAGAAGGGCGGTCTCGATCTCCGGCCGGCCCTCCAGCCGGCTCAAGAGGAAGGCCGCGGATTCCAGGGTCGACAGCGCCTCGCGCCGGGGCTCGCGCCGCAGCTTGCCGTACAGCGACGGGCGCTGCGGCCTCAGGGCGATGCGCTTGCCCTTCAGCATCCAGGCGTTGCGCCACCACAGCGTCTTGGCCTGGCTCCAGGTGCCGTCCAGCACCACCACGCCTTCGATCTCGTCGAGCGCCGCCTCCTGCTCGGGCAGCGGCGCGCCCTTCCTGTCCAGCACCACCAGCTCGCGTCCCGGCGGGAAATCCTCCGGCCGCATCGAGCCGAGATACAGCACCGCCCAGCGCTTCGGGTCGGCCGGCTGGCCCAGCGCCGCTGCCAGGCTGGGCCAGGACAGGCCGATCTTGAACACGGCATCGGTCAGGTGCAGCGCGGTCAGCCGCGCCGTGCCCAGCTCCTTCGCCTGCTCCTGCGGGTGCTGCAGGATCAGCAGGCCGATCCGGTTCTCGACCGGCACCACACCGTCGCAGACGCACAGCGCCGTCGGCTTCAGGCAGCGCGGGCACTCGGCGTCCGGCGCCGCGGGCTCGATGTCGTTCGTGTCGATGGGGTCGGTCATGGCGGTGTTGAAGCGCAGTCCCGGGGCGCTGGCAAGCGGGGAACGGTCGCGCGCCGGGCCTCGGCATGGCACACTTCGGCCGGGGAGGAGCCATGACGACCGGTGCGACGCCGTTCCAGCACCTGTTCCGTCGCGGCGCCGCGGAAGCGCCGCCGCTCCTGCTGCTGCACGGCAGCGAGATGGACGAGCAGGCCATGACCGGCTTCGCCGCCGCGGTCGCCCCCGACACAACCTGGATCGCGCCGCGCGGCCAGGTGCCGGTCGGCGACGGCTGGGCCTTCTTCCGCCGCCACCCGGACCGTACGCTCGACACCGGGGACCTGGCGCTCAGGGCCGGCCATCTCGGCGGCTTCGTCGCCGAAGCGGTGATGCGTCACGGCCTGGCGTGGCGCGGCCGCCTATCCTGGCCGGCTTCTCCAACGGCGCGATCATGGCGGCGGCGCTGCTGGCGCTGCGGCCCGGCCTCGCCGCCGGCGCCATCCTGATGCGGCCGAAGCCGCCCTGGCCGGAGCGGGACTTCCCGCGGCTCGACGGGCTGCCGGTGCTGATCCTGGCCGGCGAACGCGACGAGCGCCGCGACCCGGAGGACGCGCCGGTGCTGGCGCGGCCGTCTGACGGCGGGCTCGAGCGCTTCCGGTGCTCGCGGACTCAAACGTCCGCTGCGCGCCGGTTCTCGAAACCACCGCCAGCCGACTCGCGCCAGCGCATTTCCAAACGATCTCTCCCGTCTGGGACGGCTACAGCCAGCCCCAGCGCTTGAACCGCCAGTACAGGAAGCCGCAGATGCCGACGATCGCGCCCAGCACCACGAAATAGCCGTAGGGCAGGCGCAGCTCCGGCATGTTGTCGAAGTTCATGCCGTAGATGCCGGCGATCGCCGTCGGCACCGCCAGGATCGCGGCCCAGGCGGCGAATTTCCGCTGCACCTGGTTCTGGCGCGAGGCCTCCAGCAGCAGGCCGGCCTCGAAGGTGTGGGTGACGATCTCGCGCAGCGCGTCGATATGGTCGCTCACCCGACGGACATGGTCGGCGACGTCGCGGAAATAGGGATGCATCGCCTCGTCGATGCAGCCCACCTCGGTGTGCTCCAGCTGCCTGCACACCTCCGCCGTCGGGGTCACGGTGCGGCGGATCACCATCAGCTCGCGGCGCAGGGCGTGGATGCGCTCGATGTCGCGGGCGGTCAGCGGCGCCTTCAGCACGCGCTGTTCCAGCGCCGTCACCTCGACCTCGATCGCCTCGACCACCGGCGTGTAGTTGTCGACCACGAAGTCGAGGATCGAATACAGGACGAAATCCTCGCCGTGCCTGAGCAGCGCGGGGCTGGCCTCCGCCCGTTCCCGCACCTTGGCGTAGGAGGAGGACGGGCCGTGCCGCACCGAGATGACGTAGCCGGGACCGACGAAGATGTGGGTCTCGCCGAACTCGGTCTCCTCCTTCACCCGGTGGGCGGTGCGCAGCACCACGAACAGGGCGTCGCCATAGGTCTCCAGCTTCGGCCGCTGATGCGCGTGCAGCGCGTCCTCGATCGCCAGCGGGTGCAGCCCGAACTGCTGCGCCAGGTCGCGCAGCTCGGCCTCCTCCGGCTCGCGGATGCCGATCCAGACGAGATGGCCGGGCTTCTCCGCCCATTGCCGGCCCTCCGACAGGGCGATCTCGGCGACCCGCTGTCCATTCTCATAGGCGGCGGCCGCAACCAGATGACCCAAGATTCCCTCCGTCCGTCGACGCGGGCGGCACGATAGCACGGTGTCCGACGGCCGCCAGCCGGGCGGTGGCGGCAATGCTCCCAAAGCCGGGAACAATTGAGATTTCACCTTCATCGACAACTGTAACAACCTGATGTTACGGTGGTTCGCAATTCGGCCCGGCGGTCCGAAGATCGCGGATCAAGACGGTGCGATGCCTGCCAGACCGTGCAGATTCTCCATTGCGGCTCTCCTTCTGGTCTCGGCGTCGGCGCTCGCCGGCTGCAGCTCTCTGCTGCATGAGGGCACGGCGGATCTTGCCGGCGTCGGCGGCGCGGCCGCGGCCACGGCGGTCACCGACAACGCCCTGGTCGCGACCGGCATCGGGCTCGGCGTCCGCTCCGCCGCCAGCGCCGGGCTGCAATATGGCGAGCGCAAGCTGCACCAGGCCGAGCAGGACCGCATCGCCGCCGTCGCCGGCCCGATGGCGGTCGGCCGGGTGGCGCGCTGGGACATCGCCCATGACGTGCCGATCGAGGCCGACGAGAAGGGCGAGGTCACGGTCAGTCGGCTGATCGGCGCGCCGCCGCTCGCCTGCAAGGAGATCGTGTTCTCGGTCGAGGGCGAGAAGGACCGCGCCTTCTACGTCGCCGTGATCTGCCAGAACGGCGAGACCTGGAAATGGGCCTCGGCCGAGCCGGCGACGGAGCGGTGGGGATCGTTGCAGTGATGGGGGCAGTGACGGGGGCAGTGACGGGGCGGCGTCGCCGTCTCCCGTGGCGCCTGCTGCCGATGCTGGTCATGCCGCTCTCGGGCTGCGCCATGGTGGCGGATGTCAGCGGCATCGCCACCGGCGGCACGGTCGGCGCCATCACCGCCAACCCGGTGGTCGGCTACAGCGTCGGCATGGGCACCCGCGCCGCGGTCGCCGCCGGGGTGAAGTCGGTGATGCGCGACCTGCACAAGGACGAGCAGGACGCGATCGCCGCCGTCGCCGGCTGGATGCAGCCGGGCGAGACCAAGCTGTGGCGGATCGACCACGACCTGCCCTTCGGCTATGCCGACGAGACCGGCGCGGTCCAGGTCACCCGGCTGATCGAGACGCCGCTCGCGACCTGCAAGGAGATCCTGGTCACGGTCGAGGAGGGCGAGGGCGCCAAGGCGACGCGAGGGATCTACGTCGGGACGATCTGCCGCCAGGGCGAGACCTGGAAATGGGCCTCGGCCGAACCGGCGGTGGAACGCTGGGGATACCTGCAGTAGGCCGCGAGCCGGGGCCGGCCGTCACTCCCGCGGCATGGCCGCGATCATCTCGATCTCGACCCGGGCGCCGAGCGGCAAGGCGGCGACGCCGATGGTCGAGCGGGCCGGGTAGGGGGCCCGGAAATGCCGTTCGTAGACCGCGTTCATGGCGGCGAAATCGTCCATGTCGGTCAGGAACACATTGACCTTCACCACCGCGTCGAAATTCAGGTCCGCCGCCGCCAGGATGTGGCCCAGATTGGCCAGGCACTGCTCGGTCTGGGCGGCGGCGTCGCCGTCGACCAGGCGGCCTGTGGCGGGGTTGATCGGGGTCTGGCCGGAGAGGAAGAGCAGGTCGCTGCGTCCCACCACGCCGTGCGAATAGGGGCCGATGGCCTGCGCCTGCGCACTCGTCACAGCCTTGCGTGCCATCGCACCCCCATCTCGCCCCCTCAGGCGTGTGCCGCGCCAGGCGGCGCGACGCGATGATGCCGCGACCGGTGCGCCGTTGGAAGACGGTTTCGCGATGCCGGCAAGATTTCGCGGCGAGGGGCGGCCGGAACCTTGTCCCGGCCGCCCGCCACCGCGGACTCCCACGGCGGATCCGGGGCCCCTTCCTTCGCGGAAGGAGCCCGGCTCCGTTCCTACTCCGCCGCCTGGGCCAGCGGCGCGTCGGGCGACCAGCGCAGCACCGGCTTGCGGGCCGCGGCGGTCTCGTCCAGGCGCCGGCGCGGCGCGTGGTAGGGCGCGCCCTTGAACCACTCCACCTGGCCCGCCTTGGCCTTCTCGACCAGCGACCGCATCATGCCGATGAACTGGTCGAGCGTCGCCTTGCTCTCGGTCTCGGTCGGCTCGATCAGCATGGCGCCGTGCACGACCAGCGGGAAGTACATGGTCATCGGGTGGAAGCCCTCGTCGATCATCGCCTTGGCGATGTCGAGCGTCGTCACGCCCGTGTCCTTCAGCGCCCGGTCGTCGAACAGCGCCTCGTGCATGCAAGTGCCGTTGTCGAAGGCCGGGGTCAGCACGTCCTTCAGGCGGGCCTGCACGTAGTTGGCGTTCAGCACCGCGTCGCTGGCCACCTGCCACAGCCCGTCGGCGCCGTGGCTCATCATGTAGGCGAGGGCGCGGACGAACATGCCCATCTGGCCGTGGAACGCCTTCAGCCGGCCGAAGCTGTGCTCCGGCGCGCCGTCGCGGCCCTTGTGCTCGGCGACGCGGAAGCCGTTGGCGTCATGCACCACGGCCGAGATCGGGGCGTAGGGCGCCAGCGCCGCCGACAGCACGACAGGGCCGGAGCCCGGGCCGCCGCCGCCATGCGGGGTGGAGAAGGTCTTGTGCAGGTTGATGTGCATGGCGTCGACGCCCAGGTCGCCCGGGCGCACCCGGCCGACGATGGCGTTGAAGTTGGCGCCGTCGCAGTAGAAGAAGGCGCCGGCCTCGTGCACCACCCGCGCGATCTCGACGATGTCGCGCTCGAACAGGCCGCAGGTGTTCGGGTTGGTCAGCATGATCGCCGCCACGTCCGGCCCCAGCTTGGCCTTCAGCGCGGCGAGGTCGACATGGCCGTCCGCCGTCGCCGGGATGGCGTCGACGGTGTAGCCGATCGCCGCCGCGGTCGCCGGGTTGGTGCCATGCGCCGATTCCGGCACCAGCACCCGCCGGCGATGGCCCTCGCCGCGGGCCTCCTGGGCGGCGTGGATCGCCATCATGCCGCACAGCTCGCCATGCGCGCCGGCGGCCGGGGACAGGGCCACGGCCGGCATGGCGGTCAGCGTCTTCAGCCAGTGCGCCAGCGTGTCGATCAGCTCCAAGGCGCCCTGCACGGTCGCGACCGGCTGCAGCGGGTGGATGTCGGCGAAGCCGGGCAGCCGCGCCATCCGCTCGTTCAGCCGCGGATTGTGCTTCATGGTGCACGAGCCGAGCGGGTACAGCGCGGTGTCGATCGCCATGTTCATCCGCGACAGGCGGGTGTAGTGGCGCATCACCGTCGGCTCGGCCAGGCCGGGCAGGCCGACCGCGGCGCGCGGCTTCACCCCGCCCAGGCGCAGCTCGGCGGTCGAAGGCTCCGGCAGGTCGACGCCGCAATGGCCGGGCGAGTCCTGCTCGAAGATCAGCTTCTCCTCGATGTCGAGGCCGCGGTTGCCGGTGAAGGTGTCGACTTCGGTCATCACAGCACCTCCGACAGGCCGGCGCACAGCGCGTCGATATCGGCCTCGGTGTTGGTCTCGGTCGCCGCCACGAGAGCCAGGTCGGCGAAGGCCGGGCGGTTGGCGTAGATCCGGCTGACCGGCACGCCGCCCAGGATGTTGCGCTTGGCCAGCAGGTCGATCACCAGCTCGGCCGGCTTCGGCAGGCGAATGGTGATCTCGTTGAAGAAGCTGTCGTTCAGCACCGCGACGCCCGGCACCTTGGCCAGCTTCTGGGCCAGGGTCACGGCCTTGGCGTGGTTGATCCGCGCCAGCTTCGTGAACCCGGCCTCGCCCAAGAGCGACAGGTGGATGGTGAAGGCCAGCGCGCACAGGCCGCTGTTGGTGCAGATGTTGCTGGTCGCCTTCTCGCGCCGGATGTGCTGCTCGCGGGTCGACAGGGTCAGCACATAGCCGCGCTTGCCCTCCGCGTCGACGGTCTGGCCGCACAGCCGGCCCGGCATCTGGCGGATGAACTTCTCGCGGGTCGCGAACAGGCCGACATAAGGGCCGCCGAAATTCAGCGCGTTGCCGATCGACTGGCCCTCGCAGACCACGATGTCGGCGCCCATCTCGCCCGGCGGGGTGAGGAGGCCCAGCGACACCGCCTCGGTGACCACCACGACCAGCAGCGCGCCCTTGGCGTGGCAGGCCTCGGCCAGGGCCGACAGGTCGTGGACGTGGCCGAACACCGACGGGTTCTGGACCACGACGCAGGAGGTCTCGCCGTCGATCCGGCCGGCCAGGTCCTCGACCCCGTCGGGGCAAGGCACCGCCTCGTCCAGGGTGAAGCCGGTGAAGTCGGCATGGGTGCGGCAGACGTCGCGGTACTGCGGGTGCAGCCCGCCGGAGATCACCGCGCGGCTGCGCCGGGTGACCCGGTTCGCCATCATGATGGCCTCGGCGCAGGCGGTGGAGCCGTCATACATCGAGGCGTTGGCGACCTCCATCCCGGTCAGCAGCGCGACCTGGGTCTGGAACTCGAACAGATACTGCAGCGTGCCCTGGGTGACCTCGGGCTGGTACGGCGTGTAGCTGGTCAGGAACTCGCCGCGCTGGATCAGGTAGTCGACCGTGGCCGGGACGTGGTGGCGATAGGCGCCGGCGCCGCAGAAGAACGGCACCGACCCGGCGGGCACGTTCTTTGCCGCCATCGCGCCGAGCGCGCGCTCGACCTCCAGCTCGCCCTGGTGCGGCGGCAGCTCGGTCAGGGGGCCGGGCAGCCGCGCGCTCTGCGGCACGTCGCGGAACAGGTCGTCGACCGAGCCGGCGCCGATCGCCGCGATCATGTCGCGGCGGTCGGCCTCGGTCAGAGGCAGATAGCGCATCAGTGCTGGTCCTCGACGTAAGCCTTGTAGGCGGCCTCGTCCATCAGGCCGTTCACCGCGGCGGGGTCGGACAGCTTCACCTTGATGAACCAGCCCTCGCCCATCGGCTCGTCATTGACGGTTTCCGGCGCGTCGACCAGCGTCTGGTTGGTCTCGACGACCTCGCCGGCCACCGGGGCGAAGACCTCGCTCGCCGCCTTGACCGATTCGACCGTTCCGAAAGCGTCACCGGCGCCCAGCGTCTTGCCGACCTCGGGCAGCTCGACGAAGACGACGTCACCCAGCTGCTTCTGGGCGAAATCGGTGATGCCGATGGTGGCGATGTCACCCTCGACGCGGATCCACTCGTGGTCCTGGGTGTAGCGAAGCGTGCTCATCTGCTGGCGTCCCTGTTCGTTCAGCGGTGGAAGTTCGGGGCGACGAAGGGCAGGGCGGCCACCACGGCCGGATGCGCCTTGTCGCGGATCAGGAGGGAGACGGCCGTGCCGGGGGCGGCGAACCCCGTCTCGAGATAACCCATGGCGACCGGGCCGCCGACCGAGGGGCCGAAGCCGCCCGAGGTGACACGCCCGATCTCGCGTCCGTCGGCGGACAGGACCGGCGTGCCCTCGCGGGCCGGGGCGCGGCCCTCGGGCCTGATGCCGACCCGCTCGCGCGCCGGCCCCTCGGCCAGCTGCTTCAGGATGCGGTCGGCGCCGGGAAAGCCGCCCTCGGCCCGGCGGCGCTTGCCGATGGTCCAGGACAGGCCGGCCTCGACCGGGGTCGTCGCGGTGTCGATGTCGTGGCCGTAGAGGCACAGCCCGGCCTCCAGCCGCAGCGAATCGCGGGCGCCCAGGCCGATCGGCGCCGCCTCCGGCTCCGCCAGCAGGACGCGGGCGATGCGATCGGCCTCCTCGGCCGGGACCGAGATCTCGAACCCGTCCTCGCCGGTATAGCCGGAACGGCTGATCATGCATTCGACCCGGTCGAGGGCGAAGGTGCCGGCCTCCATGAAGGCCAGGTCGTCGGCGCCGAAGGCGTGGCGGGCCAGGACGGCGGCGGCCTTCGGGCCCTGCAGCGCGATCAGCCCGCGGTCGTCCAGCCGCACCAGCCGGGCGCGGCCGGCCAGCTTCGCCGCGATATGGGCGAAGTCGGCGTCCTTGCAGGCGGCGTTGACCACCAGGAACAGCCGCGCCGGGTCGGGCGTGCGGGTGACCATCAAATCGTCGAGGATGCCGCCCGTCTCGTTCAGCAGCAGCGAATAGCGGATGCGGCCCGGCGCCAGGGCGGCGATGTCGCCCGGCAGCAGCGTCTCGATCAGCGCGGCCGCGTCCTCGCCCGGCTCGGCCTCCAGCCAGGCCTGGCCCATATGGCTGACGTCGAACAGCCCGGCCTCGGCGCGGGTGTGCAGGTGTTCCTTCAGGATGCCGGCCGGGTACTGCACCGGCATCTCGTAGCCGGCGAAGGGGACCAGCTTGGCGCCGAGCTCGACATGCAGGTCGAAGAGTGGAGTTCGGAGCAGGGGGGTATCGGTCACGGTCCCGGGTCCTCGTCGACAAAAGGTGGGCGTGCGGGACCATCCCGCGCGCCACCCCCTCTGTCTGGGACCTGAGAGAATCGCCGGGAACTCTGTCCGGCTTACCCCATCGGTGAGGCAGCGGCGGGCGCCGCTGCCTGCTCTCCAGAGTGCCTTACCCTGACGGTCCTTTGGCCTGAGAGTTTCCGGGGCGTTTGCTCCTTCGGCGCCGGTCCCGCTGCAACGCGGTCCCGGTCTCTCCCGCCAGGGTCGTAGGCCGTATCAATGCGCAGGCGGACACTCGTCCGTCGCGCCCGAAAAGTCAATCCGCGACGGTTACAGGCCTGCTTCCGTCATTCGTCATTGCGGCGGCAGGCTCGAATCCGGTGTGCGCGGATCGGGCACCACCGGGGCGATGGTGCGGCGGCCGGCGGCCTGGGCGGCGGCGCCCGGCGTCCGCGGGTCGTTGCGGTGCTTGTTGAACTCGAGCTGCTGCGGCGTCAGCTGGAATCCGATCATGATCTTGTACGAGCCGCCCTCCGCCGGGCTGGAGGCGGGGATCACCTGCTCCAGCGGCTCCTGGATGGTCTCGCGCGGGGTGACCTGCAGCCTGGGCACCGGGATCTTCACGTCGAAATTGGCCTTGTTCAGGATCCGGTCCTGGGCGTCGGTGACCGCGACGAAGTACTGCACCGGGACGTCCTTCTCCAGCCAGGCGGCCGGGCCGCGCCAGGCGGTGAACTCGACATTGACGTTCATGGTCACGGCGTTGTCGCCATAGGTGCAGTCGCCCCGGGTGTTGGTGATCCGGGCCTCGACCAGCACGTCCTTCGGATTGGTGCTGTTGTTGCGCACCAGGTCGTAGACCGCGGCCTCCTGCGGAATGACGATCTGCGGGCAGCGCAGCCCGGCCTGCTGCGCCGCATTCTCGCCACCGCAGGCTGCTAGGCCTGCCAGCAGGAGGACGGAACCGCCGGCCCGAAGGCGCCCTGAGACGCCGTACCGCGCTTTTCTTGGGAGGGCACCTATATTAGGGTCGCGACGCAACAGTTCGGCGGGCATCGCCCTCTCCTTCAACAACGGGTTCAGGACCATAGGAAATGGCACAGGCTGGCACAAGCGCAGGCGCGGATGCGCGGGACGCGCGGCCGTCCTTGACGGTGATGCTGGCCTCGCCGCGCGGATTCTGCGCCGGCGTCGACCGCGCCATCCAGATCGTCGAGCGGGCGATCGAGAAATACGGCGCCCCGGTCTATGTCCGGCACGAGATCGTGCACAATCGCTTCGTGGTCGAGACGCTGGAGGCCAAGGGCGCGATCTTCGTCGAGGAGCTGGACGAGGTGCCGAACGACGCGCCGGTGGTGTTCTCGGCCCATGGCGTGCCGAAATCGGTGCCGGCGGAGGCGGAGCGGCGCAAGCTCCTGTATCTCGACGCCACCTGCCCGCTGGTCAGCAAGGTGCATCGCGAGGCCGAGCGGCACTACCGCACCGGCCACACCGTGATCCTGATCGGCCATGCCGGCCACCCCGAGGTGATCGGCACCATGGGCCAGCTGCCGCCCGGCGCGGTGCGGCTGGTCGAATCGGTCGAGGACGTGGCGACGCTAGAGGTCGAGGACCCCGACAACCTCGCCTTCGCCACCCAGACCACGCTGTCGCTGGACGACACGGTCGCGATCGTCGACGCGCTGAAGGCCAAGTTCCCCACCATCTCGGCGCCGAACAAGCAGGACATCTGCTACGCCACCACCAACCGGCAGGAGGCGATCAAGGTGATCGCCCCGCATTGCGACGCGGTGCTGGTGATCGGTGCGCCGAACTCCTCCAACTCGGTGCGGCTGGTCGAGGTCGCGCGCCGGGCCGGCTGCGACAAGGCGATGCTGGTGCAACGCGCGGCGGACCTCGACTGGTCCTGGTTCGACGGCATCGCCACCCTCGGCATCACCGCCGGCGCCTCGGCGCCCGAGGTGCTGGTCGAGGAGGTGATGAGCGAGCTGCACAAGCGCTACGCCGTCAGCATCCAGTCCGAGCCGACCACGGTCGAGACCATCACCTTCAAGCTGCCGCGCGAGCTCAGCCCCGCCTGACCATGCCGAAAGATGGACATCTGAGTCCGCAGCGTCTGCGGACGCCCGAGGCATTGGTCGAGGCCGGCCTGGCGGGGCATGACCGCCTGGACGAGTTGCGTTCGGTCGCGGCGCGCTACGCCATCGCGGTGACGCCGGCGATGGCGGACCTCGTCGACCCGGCCGATCCGGACGACCCGATCGCGCGGCAATTCGTGCCCGGCGCAGCCGAGCTGGAGACGCGGACGGAAGAGCTGGCCGACCCGATCGGCGACGGCGCCCACAGCCCGATCCCGGGGCTGGTCCACCGCTATCCGGACCGGGTGCTGCTGAAGCTCCTGCATGCCTGCCCGGTTTATTGCCGCTTCTGCTTCCGACGCGAGATGGTCGGGCCGGGCGGCGAGGCGATGGGCGAGGCCGATGTCGCGGCCGCGATCGACTACATCCGTGCCCGGCCGGAGGTGTGGGAGGCGATCCTGACCGGCGGCGACCCGCTGATGCTGGCGCCGCGCCGCCTGGCCGACGTGGTGGCGCGGCTCGACGCCATCCCGCATCTCGGCGTGGTCCGGCTGCACAGCCGTGTGCCGGTGGTGGAGCCGGAGCGGGTGACGCCGGAGCTGGTGGCGGCGTTCAAGGCACAGGACAGCGCCGTCTGGCTCGCCATCCACAGCAACCATCCGCGCGAGCTGACCCCCGCGGCGCGGGACGCGATCCGCCGCCTGGCCGATGCCGGCATCGCGCTGGTCTCACAGACCGTGCTGCTGCGCGGCGTCAACGACGACCCGGCGGTGCTGGAGCAGCTGTTCCGCGACTTCGTGCGCCTCAGGATCAAGCCCTACTACCTGCATCACGGAGACCTCGCCCCCGGCACAGCCCAGTTTCGAACCGGGATCGAGGACGGGCGCCGGATCATGAAGGCGCTGCGCGGCCGGCTGTCGGGCCTGGCCCAGCCGACCTATGTGCTCGACATCCCGGGCGGCCGCGGCAAGGTGCCGGTCGGGCCGGACTATCTCGACGGCTCCGACGCCGAGGGCTGGACCGTCGAGGACCCGAACGGCCACCGCCACGCCTATCCGCCGAAGATGTGACCGATCGTCAATCCTGGCCAGTGAGGGGGCGGAGGGCCAGCAGCCGCCGACGGGCCGTCACGATGCCGCGGCTGAGCAGGACCAGCACTGCGCCGATCGCCAGCCGCGCGGCGGTGGAGACGAAGCCGCCGAAATCGTCCGGGGCGATCGGAGGCATGGGGAAGCCGTTCTCGGCCACGTAGCGATAGTACAGCCCGGCCTTGCCCCAGTAGTAGAAGGCATCGGCGATCCCGGTCGCGACGAAGTACAGGCCGAGCGCCGCGATCGCGATCTCCTCGACTGCGCGGAGGTCGAAGCCGCTGCCCTGGCCGGGCGCGGCCGCTTCGACCAGCAGACGGTCGACGATCCGCCCCGCTCCCCAAAACATGACGAGGCCGATCAGGCCCGCGATGGCCGGCGGCATGAGCGTCATGGTGATGACGTCGCGGGTCGTCATCGGCGCCTCCATCGGCAGCATGCGCCCCAGCAGGACCGGCAGGTCGATCACGGCAGACACAATGACGATCAGCCCGGCGATCTTGACCAGAAGGCGGGCGATTTCCCGTAACGACATGGCATGACCCCCCGGTTCAGCCGGCAGGCAGTGTATCAGGAAGGTGTGGCCGCACTCCACATCCTGCGTCTCTCCCTTCGACAAGCCGGCCCTTCCCGCACTATGAAGACGGGCGCTGTCGCTTCCGCCGGGTGCCCATGGCCGTCTACACCGAAGTCACCGACGAGGATGTCGCCGCCTTCGCGGCGGAATACGACATCGGCTCCGTCCTGTCGCTGAAGGGCATCGCCGAGGGCGTCGAGAACTCCAACTACCTGCTGGTGACCACGGCCGGGCCGCATATCCTGACGCTCTACGAGAAGCGGGTGGCCGAGGCCGACCTGCCCTTCTTCCTCGGGCTGATGCAGCATCTGGCGGCGCGCGGCATCGAATGCCCGCAGCCGGTCGCCGCCCGCGACGGGCAGGCGCTGCGCCGCCTGGCCGGCCGGCCGGCGGTGATCGTCACCTTCCTGGACGGGCTGTGGCCGAAGCGGATCCAGCCCTGGCACTGCCAGGCCCTGGGCCCGGCGCTGGCCCGGATGCACGCGGCCGGGGCCGATTTCCCGATGGTCCGGCCGAACAACCTGTCGCTCGGCGGCTGGCGCCGGCTGGTGGCGGATTGCGCCGGCCGTGCCGACACCGTGACGCCCGGCCTGGCCGAAGGCATCACCCGCGAGCTCGCCTTCCTCGAAGCGCAGTGGCCGACGGACCTGCCGGTCGGGCTGATCCATGCCGACCTGTTCCCGGACAACGTGTTCTTCCGCGACGGCCGCCTGTCCGGGCTGATCGACTTCTACTTCGCCTGCACCGACATGCTGGCCTATGACCTGTCGATCTGCCTGAACGCCTGGTGCTTCGAGCCGGACGGCGCCTTCAACGTCACCAAGGCGCGGCTGCTGCTGTCCGGCTACCGGGCCGAGCGGACGCTGTCGCCGGCCGAGGTCGCGGCGCTGCCGATCCTGGCGCGCGGCAACGCGCTGCGCTTCCTGCTGACCCGGCTCTACGACTGGCTGAACCACCCGCCGGGCGCCTTCGTCCGGCCGAAGGACCCGCTCGAATACTGGCGCAAGCTGCGCTTCCACCAGCAGGTCACCAGCGTGGCCGCCTATGGGATCGATCCGTGACCGACACCGCCGCGACGACGAAGAAGCCGATGAAGCTGCCCAAGGTCGAGATCTTCACCGACGGCGCCTGCAGCGGCAATCCCGGCCCCGGCGGCTGGGGCGTGCTGCTGCGCATGGGCGAGACCGAGCGCGAGCTCTATGGCGGCGAGACGCTGACCACCAACAACCGGATGGAGCTGATGGCGGCGATCCAGGCGCTGGAGGTGATGAAGCGCCCGGTCGAGGCGGTGCTGACCACCGACAGCCAGTATGTCCGCAACGGCGTGATGCAGTGGCTCAAGGGCTGGAAGGCGCGCGGCTGGGTCACCGCCGACCGAAAGCCGGTGAAGAACATCGACCTGTGGCAGCGGCTCGACACCGCCATGGCGCCGCACAAGGTCCGCTGGGAATGGACCCGCGGCCATGCCGGCCACGCCGAGAACGAGCGGGTGGACGAACTGGCCCGGAAAGGCCTGCGCGAGCACGGCCGCGGCCTGGCGCCGGTCGAGGCGTCGTAGGTCGGGTTCGCTTGGGCGAACCCGACATTCGCCTCTCTTCCCATTTGTCATGCCCGGGCTTGACCCGGGCATCCAGGAAATGTCGATGCCGCTCCGGGTGGCTCCTGGATTGCCGGGTCAAGCCCGGCAATGACAGGAACGGGGTACGTGCGAACTGGCCGCTTGACCCGGACCATCCTCTCTCCATATTACCAATAGTAAGTTACTATTGGTAATGACGCCGCCGTGCCCCGCGCCGGTGGCCTGGAAAGGGAAGGTCATGGTTCAGCGAGTCCTGATCGCCGGCGGATATGGCGTGGTCGGCGGCACCGTCGCCCGGTATCTGCGGCGGACGGCGCCGGATCTCGACATCATCCTGGCGGGGCGGTCGCCGGAGTCCGGCGCGGCGCTGGCGCGGGAGATCGGGGCATCGACCCTGCGGCTCGACGTCGCCGACCCGGCGGCGGCCCTGGCCGATCTCGGGCCGGTCGACCTGATCGTGGCGGCGCTGCAGGACCGCGGCGACACGCTGATTCAGGCCGCCCTGGCGCAAGGCGCGGCCCATATCGGCATCACCAAGGTGGTGGAGGAGACCGGACCTGCGGTGTTCGCGGCGCTGCACGCGCCGCCGCGGCGGCCGGTCGTGCTGGCCGGCCACTGGGCGGCTGGGGTGCTGATCCTGGTGGCCCGGCAGGCGATCGAGGATTTCGCCCGGGTCGACTCCGCTGCCATCGCCGCGCTGTACGATGAGCGGGATGCGGTCGGGCCGATGAGCGCCGCCGATGCCGAGGCCTTCTCCGGCCGCGCCTTGCTGCGCCGGGCCGGGCAATGGGCCTGGGTCGATGGCGGCGACCACGGCCGCGCCCTGCACCTTGCCGAGGGGCTCGAGGCCACCGTGCAGCCCCTGGCCGCGCTCGATATCCCCAGCCTGGCTGCGATCACCGGCGCCCCCGATATCCGCTTCGATTTCGGCATGGGCGAGTCGCTCGGCACCCGGGCCGGCGACCGCGCCTCGCATGAAGGCGTGATCGAGATCGAAGGGGTGCTGCTGTCGGGGCGGCCTGTCCGGCGGCGGGTCCTGGTGTCGGACCCGAAGGGGGTGGACCACATGACCGCGCTGGGCGCCCTGGTCGTCGCCGAGCGCGTCCTCGGCCTGGACGGCCTGCCGTTGCCGGCAGGCGGCCTGGCCTTGCCCGAGACCCTGGTCGCGCCCGAGGCGGCGATCGCCCGGTTCGAGCAGCTCGGGGTGCGGATCACGACCGAGACGGATCCGGAGTGACATGGGAAGGGGCCCGCCACGCGGCGGGCCCCGTCAGTCTCAGAGCGCCGCCAGGATGGCCTCGCCGCTCGACACCTCGAAGGCGCCCGGCTTCTCGACGCCGAGATGGGTGACGACGCCGTCCTTGGCGACCAGGGCGAAGCGCTGCGACCGGGTGCCCAGGCCATAGCCCGACCCGTCCATCTCCAGCCCCAGCGCCTTGGTCAGGGTGGCGTTGCCGTCCGGCAGCATGAACACGGTGTCGCTCGACACCTCGCTCTTGTCGGCCCAGGCCTTCATCACGAAGGGGTCGTTCACCGCCAGGCAGACGATCTGGTCGACGCCCTTGGCCTTCAGCGCCTCGGCGTTGCCGGTGAAGCTCGGCAGGTGCTTGGCCGAGCAGGTCGGGGTGAAGGCGCCCGGCACCGCGAACAGGGCGACCGTCTTGCCCTTGAACAGGTCGTCGGTCTTGACCTCGGCCATGCCCTCCTTGCCGAGGTATTTCAGCGTGACCGACGGGATGCGGTCGCCAACCTTGATCGTCATGGGGTCTCTCCGACAGATTGCATGGGGCCGGCCCGCAGCGGCCGCCCTTGTTGACCGAATGGTTACGAACTCGCGCCGCGGGCCTGCTTCAAGGCATCCAGGACCGTCTCGGTGCTCAGGAGCTCCGGCAGCAGGATCCCGTCCGGCGCCCCCGGCCCGTACACGGCGTTGAACGGTATGCCGTAGCGGCCATGCGCCGCAAGGTAGTCGGCGATCGCCGGGTCCGGATTGGTCCAGTCGGCCAGCATCGGCACCATGCCCGCCGTGCCCAGCGTCGCCGCCACCGGGTCGCGCTCGATCACCAGCAGCTTGTTGACCTTGCAGGTCAGGCACCAGTCGGCGGTGACGTCGACGAACACCACCTTGCCCTCGCGCACCAGCCCGGGAATCGCGGCCCGGTCGAACCGCGTCCAGGGAATGGCGGAGGCCGCCTGCGGCGTGGCCGCGTCGGACCGGTCGAAGCGCAGCGGCAGCAGCACCGCCGCCAGGGCCAAGCCGACCGCCGCGACGGTGCCGGTCCGCCGGATCGCGACCCCGCCGCGCCGCCGCAGCCACAGCACCAGGCCGATCGCCACCAGCACCGCCGCCACCAAGGCGGCCGCCGCCGGCGGCACCTGCACGGCGAGGACCGAGAGCAGCCAGGCGGCCGTGCCGAACAAGGCGAGGCCCATCACGGCCTTGACCCAGACCATCCAGCGGCCGGGCCGCGGCAGCAGCCGGGCCAGGCCCGGCACGGCGGCGATCAGCAGATAGGGCAGCGCCATGCCGATGCCGAGCGCGGCGAAGATCGTGCCGATCTCGAAGGGCCCGCGCGACAGGGCGAAGCCCAGAGCGGTGCCGACGAAGGGGGCGGAGCAGGGAGTGGCCAGGAGGGTGGCGAAGGCGCCGGTCAGGAACGGACCGGCCAACCCGTCCTTCTCCGGCCGGCCGGTGCCGCTGGCCCGGGCCGCGGCGTCCATGGCGCGGCCGGGCAGCGTGATCTCGAACAGGCCCAGCAGGTTGCAGCCGAACAGGGTGACGATCACCGCCATCGCCGCCAGGAACACCGGCTCCTGGAACTGCAGGCCCCAGCCGACCGAGGCGCCGGCCGCCTTCAGCCCGACCGCGCCGGCCGCCAGCACCAGGAAGGAGGCGAGGATGCCGGCGGCGGTGGCCAGCAGGCCCAGCCGCTGCCGCCGCGGGGTGCGGCCCCCCGCCTCGACGCCCCCGAGCTTGATGATCGACAGGAGCTTGAGCGACAGCACCGGCAGCACGCAGGGCATCAGGTTCAGGATCAGCCCGCCCAAGAGGGCCACGCCCAGGATCGACAGCCAGGCGGCGGCATCCGGCGCCGCCGCCACCGCCGCGCCGACCGTCGCCTCGGCCTCGACGCTGCGCGGCCCGTCGACCAGGGTCAGGACCAGCGGACTGCCGGCCAGGGCCGCCGGCGGGTCGGCCGCCGCCTGGATCCGGTCGATCTCGGCCACCAGCTTGCGGCCGCCCTCGCTGGTGGTGATGCGCGGCGCGGCGAAAGCGTCGCCCGGCGCGCCCTCGACGAAGATGTCGGGTGTCTCGAAGGGCTCGCGCGCCGTCGCCTCGATCCTCAGGCCCCCGTTCGGGCCGGCGGTGGAGGCCGCGACCGTGCCGAAGGCCAGGCCGGCGGCGCTGCCGTCGGCCGGCACCGCGTTGGCGTAGCGGTCGATCAGGTTGGCCGCGGCCGGGTCGGGCGTCGCGGCGCCGGCCGGCAGGTCGAGCGTGAAGCTGAAATTGGCCGGGATGCAGATGTCGCTGCACACCAGCACGGTCGCGGCCAGGGCCAGGTGCTGCGCCTGCCCCGGCTGCGCCACCGGCAGGGTCAGCGGGAACACCACCTCGGTCTCGTAGCCATAGGTCTCCAGGCCGAACAGCTGGAACCGGTGCGGCGCCGGATAGGCAAGCGTCGCGGTGCCGAGATTGGTCGAGCCCGCCCAGTCCAGCGCCGGCGGCAGCCCGGCATCGCCGGGGGACCGCCAATAGGTCTTCCAATGCGGCTCCAGCCGGATGTGCAGCCCGGCCGGGATCTCGCCCAGGGTGCCGGTGCCGTCGACCGCCGTGACCAGCCGCGCCGATGCGCCCTTGGCGTTCTGCCACGGCGTCTCGGCGGCCCCGGCCATGCCGGGCCCGGCCAGCGCGGCGAGGCCGAGCGCGGCGGCCGTCAGGAAGGCGAGCCTACGACTCATCGAAACTCCGGCACCATGAAACCGCCCTTCTTTGGCCTATATAGTCGTTCGAAACCAGATCGCCGCGGGTTAGCCTAGTGTCGCAGGCGGAACGGAAGACGGAGCAGTGGTCGGGATGAGACGGGCGAAATCCTCCAAGGGCAAGGTGCCGGCGGATGGCAGCTACCTCGGGGGGCAGCTGCTGATCGCGATGCCGACCCTGATCGCGCCGCCCTTCGCCCGGACGGTGATCTATCTCTGCGCCCACAACGACCAGGGGGCAATGGGGCTGGTGGTCAACAAGCCGCTGTCGACCATCGACTTCCCCACCCTGCTCGACCAGCTCGGCATCCCGCATGGCGACCTCCTGGGCAGCACCCGGGTGCAGTTCGGCGGCCCGGTCGAATCGGGCCGCGGCTTCGTGCTGCACTCGACCGACTACCGGGCGGAGAAGACGGTGGTGGTCGGCGACGTCGCGGTGACCTCGACGCTCGAGGTGCTGCAGGCGATCGCCAGCGGTGCGGGCCCCAGCCGCCACCTGCTGGCGCTGGGCTATGCCGGCTGGGCGGCGGGGCAGCTCGACGCCGAGATCCAGGCCAATGGCTGGCTCAACGTTCCCTGCGATTCCGACATCCTGTTCGGCGACGACCTTTCGGTGAAGTGGGAACGCGCCATCGCCAAGCTCGGCGTCGACCCGATGATGCTGTCGGGCGAAGCGGGTCATGCCTGAGGCCGCCCGCAAACGCGCCGGCGCGGCCGCCTGATGGCGTGACCTCCGCTTCCGGTGCTCACGGACATTCGTCCGCTGCGCTCCGGGTCTCGGCCCCACCACCAGCCGACTCACGCCGACACGTTTTCGGACGACCTCTGGGAACCGGCTACCCTTTCCTGTCATCGCCGGGCTTGACCCGGCGATCCAGGGGCCACCCAGAGCGGCCTCAACATCTCTGGATGCCCGGGTCAAGCCCGGGCATGACAGTGATTGGGACGGTCGGACCGGTCAGTTCGAGCCCAACGCTTCACTCAGGAAAGCTGGCGGCACGGTCTTGGTCAGCCACACCCCGTTGTCGGCGCGGTGGAAGACGAAGCCCTGCCGGTGCATCGCGCCGGCGGCGACGGTCAGCACCAGCGGTTGGCCGTGCCGGCGGCCGACCGCCGTCGCGGTTTCGGCATCCGGCGACAGGTGGACGTGGTGGCGCGAGCCGGCGACCAGCCCCTCGGTCCGGATCGAAGCCAGGAACCGGGTCGCGGTGCCGTGGAACAGCTGCTCCGGCGGCTCCACCGGCGCATAGGCGATCGCCACCTCCGCCGTCGAATGCCCCTGCACGGCGCGGATCCGGGCGCCGTCCGGGCTGATCGCGAACCGCTTCTTGTCGCTGGTGTCGACCACCGCCCGGATCAGCTGCGGATCAAGCGCCTGTCCGTTCGTGGCCGCGGCGGCGATCAGCGCGTCGATCCCGGCCCAGCCCTCGCTGTCGAGCGACAGGCCGATGGCCTGCGGCTCGTGCCGCAGGACGTAGCTCAGGAACTTGCTGGTCTCGGTCAGCCGGTCGGCCATGATCGGGTCTTTCACGGGTCGAGGCCGCGCAGCCTATCACAACCGCCGGGTCAGCCAGTCGGCTCGGATTGGGTCGCCCTCAGGCGACCCAATCGACGCCGTCAGTTCAGCTCGCGCACATCGGTCAGGTGGCCGGCGATCGCCGCGGCCGCGGCCATGGCCGGGCTGACCAGGTGGGTGCGGCCGCCGCGGCCCTGCCGGCCCTCGAAGTTGCGGTTCGAGGTCGAGGCGCAGCGCTCGCCCGGCGACAGCTTGTCGGCGTTCATGGCCAGGCACATCGAGCAGCCGGGCTCGCGCCAGTCGAAGCCGGCGTCCTTGAACACCTGGTCCAGCCCCTCGGCCTCGGCCTGTTCCTTCACCAGGCCGGAGCCCGGGACGATCATGGCGTAGACCGTGCCGGCGACGCGCCGGCCGCGGGCGACGGCGGCGGCGGCGCGCAGGTCCTCGATCCGGCCGTTGGTGCAGGAACCGATGAAGACCTTGTCGACCGGCACCTCGCTCAGCCGCTGGCCGGGCTTCAGGCCCATATAGTCCAGGCTGCGGCGCCAGGCGCTGGCCTTGTTGGCATCCGGCGCCTTGTCCGGGTCCGGCACGATGCCGGTGATCGGCGCCACGTCCTCCGGGCTGGTGCCCCAGGTCACCATCGGCACGATGTCCCTGGCCTTCAGCACGACCTCGCGGTCGTAGCGGGCGCCCTCGTCCGACGGCAGGGTGCGCCAGTACTCGACGGCCTGGTCCCAGGCCTCGCCCTTCGGCGCCAGCGGCCGGCCCTCGACATAGGCGAAGGTGGTGTCGTCCGGGGCGATCAGCCCGGCCCGGGCGCCGGCCTCGATCGACATGTTGCAGACCGTCATCCGGCCTTCCATCGACAGGGCGCGGATGGCGTCGCCGGCGTATTCGATGACATGGCCGGTGCCGCCGGCGGTGCCGATGGTGCCGATGATCGCCAGGATCATGTCCTTCGCGGTCACGCCCAGCGGCAGGTCGCCCTCGACCGTGATGCGCATGTTCCTGGCCGGCTTCTGCAGCAGCGTCTGGGTGGCCAGCACATGCTCGACCTCGCTGGTGCCGATGCCGAAGGCCAGCGCCCCGAAGGCGCCGTGGGTCGAGGTGTGGCTGTCGCCGCAGACGATGGTGGTGCCCGGCAGGGTGAAGCCCTGCTCCGGCCCGATGATGTGGACCACGCCCTGGCGGATGTCGTTCATGGTGAAGATCGGCACGCCGAAATCGGCGGCGTTCTTCTCCAGCGTCTCGACCTGGATCCGGCTCTCCTCGTCGGCGATGCCGCCGGCGCGGTCCGAGGTCGGCACGTTGTGGTCCGGCACGGCCAGGGTGGCCTGCGGCTGGCGAACCTTGCGGCCGGCCAGGCGCAGCCCCTCGAAGGCCTGCGGGCTGGTCACCTCGTGCACGAGGTGGCGGTCGATGTAGAGGATGCACGTGCCGTCATCCTGGCGGTGGACGACATGGCTGTCCCAGATCTTGTCGAACAGTGTCCGCGGCGCGCTCATCTCTCACATCTCCGTCATCCGGCTCTTCGGCCGGCGGCCCTTTCGGCCGACGCTGGACCATAGCCGAGCGCAAACCGAGGCAAAAGCTGGAATAATTTCAAAGTTGTCACCCTCCCCGCGGTGCAAATCGGGACGATGGACAGGAGTCCGGCCCGGCCGCATCCTCGCAGGCGCAAGCAACAAGACAGATATGGGAGTGCCCATGACCATCCGCAGCGCCGCCCTTCTCATCGGCCTGGCCGCGGCTCTGGCTGCCCCGGCCGCCTCCGCCGCCGGGGGGATCAAGGGATTCTGGCGCACCGGGGACGGCCGATCGGTGATCGAGATCCTCGACTGCAGCAACGGCCTCTGCGGCCGCATCGCCGGCCTGCCGCCGGACGCTCCCGCCACCGATGCGAACAACCCGGACGAGAGCAGGCGCAGCCGGCCGCTGTGCAAGCTGGTCATGCTGCACAGCTTCACCCAGGTCTCCGACACGGAGTGGGAGGACGGCACGATCTACGACCCGAAGAGCGGCAAGACCTACGACGCCAGGATGCATCTGACCGGGCCGGACACGCTGGACCTGCGCGGCTATGTCGGCATCAGCCTGCTCGGCCGCACCGACACCTGGACCCGCCAGCAGCCGGGCAGCTTCAAGGCGTGCGGATGAGCTGAGCCGTCAGCTGCGCCTTGCCGCGGCCACGGCCGCGAGCCACTCCGCCGTGTCGTCGACGGCGATGTCGATATGGCCGTCGCCGGGCAGGGGCTGGCCCCAGTCCGACGGGGTGCGCACCCACACCGTGGTCATGCCCAGTCGATGCGCCGGCAGCAGGTTGCGGGCCATGTCCTCGACCATCACGGTCGAGGCCGGCGCCAGGCCATAGCGGTCGAGCATCGCCCGGTAGGGGCCGGGGTCGGGCTTCGGTACGTAGTCCGCCGCGACGATGTCGAAGATGCCGTCGAACTGCGCCACGACGCCGAGCCGGGTCAGCACCCGCTCGGCATGGCGGACCGAGCCGTTGGTGAACACGATCTTGCGGCCCGGCAGGTCGGCCAGCGCCGCCGCCAGGGTCGGGCTGGGCCCGATCGCCGAGATGTCGATGTCGTGGACGAATTCCAGGAACGGGCCGGGGTCGACCGCGCGCTCGTTCATCAGGCCGCGCAGCGTCGTGCCGTACTCGCGGAACAGCCGCTTCTGCAGCGCCTTGGCCTCGCCCTCCGGCAGGTCGCAATGCGACCGGATGTACTCGCCCATGCGCCGGTCGATCTGGGCGAACAGGTTGGTGCGGGCGGGGTAGAGCGTGTTGTCGAGGTCGAACACCCAGTGCTCGACATGGCGCAGGGGATCGGCCGGGTGCATCCCTTCAGTCCGCCGGCTTGACCTGGTGCCGCATCAAGAGCGGCATCTGCGCCATGGCGAAGACCAGGGTCAGGGGCAGGATGCCGAACAGCTTGAACCCGGCCCAGAACTCGGTCGAGAAGCCGCGCCAGACGATCTCGTTGACCGCCGCCAGAACGACGAAGAACACCGCCCAGCGCCAGGTCAGGCTGCGCCAGCCCTGGTCGTCCAGCTCGAACACCGTGCCCATCATCAGCTTCAGGAAGTTGCGGCCGGTGGCGAGCCCCGTGAACAGGATCGCCGCGAACAGCAGGTTCACGACGGTCGGCTTCAGCTTGATGAACAGGTCATTCTCGAGCCACAGGGTCAGCCCGCCGAAGACCAGCACGAACACGCAGCCGACCATCGGCATGATCGGCCAGCGCTTCTCCAGCCGGATCGACAGCACCACCGCCACCACGGTCGCCACCATGAACACAGCCGTCGCCGGCATGATGCCGGCGGTCTGGTTGGCGATGAAGAACAGCAGCAGCGGCCCGGCCTCGAGCGCAAGGCGCAGGAACGGGCCCTTCTCGGCCTTGGCGACGGCCTGCGTTTCGGCCCGCGGCTGGGTCTGATCGATCATGGCCGCACCCTAGAGCAAGTTGTCCGGCCAGGAAACCGGGATCGGCGGGATGGAATGCCGCGGCTGTCCGGCCGGAAGCCCCATGCCCGGCGACGATGGCTGCACTGCCGACAGCGCTCTTGTACGACAACCTGCCCGGGCGAAGGTTAGGGATGCGGGGCGCTTCGCCGCCGCCGATCCTCGCATTCGGAAAACACCGCACCATGTCCGCACACAGTCCGGCGGTGGCCAGCCCGGCGCCGCTCGACCACGCCACCGTCCGTTCGATCATCATCGGCATCATGCTGGCGATGCTGCTGGCGGCGCTGGACCAGACCATCGTTGCGACGGCGCTGCCGACCATCGGGCAGGAGCTGGGCGATGTCGAACACCTGTCCTGGGTGGTCAGCGCCTATCTCCTGGCCGCCACCGCGGTGACCCCGCTCTACGGCAAGTTCAGCGACATTCACGGCCGGCGCATCACGCTGCTGGTCAGCATCAGCGTGTTCATCGTCGGTTCGGTCGCCTGTGCGCTCGCGCCGACCATGCTGGCGCTGATCCTGGCCCGGGCGCTGCAGGGGCTGGGCGGCGGCGGGCTGATCTCGCTGGCCCAGACCATCATCGCCGACGTGGTCTCGCCGAAGGAGCGTGGCCGCTACCAGGGCTACATCGCCAGCGTCTTCGTCACCTCCAGCGTGGTCGGGCCGGTGCTGGGCGGGCTGTTCGCCGACCATCTGCACTGGTCGGTGATCTTCTGGATCAACCTGCCGCTCGGCCTCGGCGCCTTCTGGATGGTCTGGGGCGCGCTGCGCCGCCTGCCGCGGCACGACCGCCGGCACCGGCTCGATGTGCTCGGCGCCGTGCTGATGGTCGGCGCCACCGTGGCGGCGATGCTGGCCCTGACCTGGGGCGGCACCCGGTATCCCTGGGATTCGGCCGAGGTGCTGGGCCTGTTCGGCGTCTCGCTGGTGCTGTGGGTGCTGTTCGCCGCGCGCCTCCTGACCGCGGCCGAGCCGCTGATTCCCCTGGCGGTGATGCTCAACCCGGTGGTCGGCACCGGCACCGCCGCCGCCTTCTGCGTCATGGGCAGCTTCATCGGCCTGTCGATCTACGTCCCGGTCTATCTCGAAGGGGTGGTCGGGCTGTCGGCCAGCAACTCCGGCCTGGCGCTGATGCCGCTGATGGCCGGCACCGTCACCGGCGCCAACATCGCCGGCCGGTTCATGGCGCGCATGACCCATTACAAGCGCACGCCGCTGGTCGGGCTGGTGATCGCCGCGGCGGCGCTGGTCGGGCTCGCGGCCTATCCGGACGGGCTGCCGCTGTGGCTGGTGGAGGTGGCGCTCGCCGCAGTCGGCCTCGGCCTGGGCACGGTGCTGCCGGTCACCACCATCTCGATCCAGAACGCGGTGGCGATGCACCAGCTCGGCACCGCCACCGGCTGCATGAACTTCTTCCGCTCGCTCGGCAGCGCCATCGTCGTCGCCGGCTTCGGCGCCATCGTGCTCGGCGCCATCGGCGGCGACGGACGGTCGCCCGAGACGCTCGGCGCTCTCACCCCGGCGATGCGCGACGGGCTGATCGGCGCCTTCCACTGGATGTTCCTGGCCGCCGCCGCCGGCCTCGCCCTCGGCTTCGTGGCGCTGCTCCTGATGGAGGAGCGGCCGCTGCGCAGCGGCGCCGCGGCGCATGCCAAGGAAGCGCTGGTGGAGTGAACGATGGCCGGATCGTCTCAGAAGTAAGGACGATTGTCCTTTGCAAGCGCAGTCACTGCGCATAACATCCTAATCTTCCAAACCGACCTGCGTACCGCATCCCGGCGCCGCCCTTTCCCGGGCGCCGGGATGCAGCCCGCGATCGTCTATCCCTTCACCGCGCCGGCGGTGAGGCCGGAGACGATGCGGCGCTGGAAGATCATCACCAGCACGATCAGCGGCACCGTCACCACCACCGACGCCGCCATGATGTTGCCCCACGGGATGTCGAACTGGGTGGCGCCGGAGATCAGGGCGATCGCCACCGGCACCGTCCGCACCTCGTTGGTCAGGGTGAAGGTCAGGGCGAACAGGAACTCGTTCCAGGCGGCGATGAAGGCCAGGAGGCCGGTGGTCGCCAGGGCCGGGCCGAGCAGCGGCAGGAACACCCGCACCAGGATCTGCCAGGGCCTGGCGCCGTCGACGATCGCCGCCTCCTCCAGCTCGCGCGGCAGCTCGCGGATGAAGGTGGTCAGCACCCAGACCGAGAAGGGCAGGGTGAAGATCATGTAGCTGAGGATCAGCGAGCCGAGCGAATTGTACAGCCCGGCCCAGCGCACCAGCTCGAACAGCCCGGTCAGCACCGCCACCTGCGGGAACATCGACACCGCCAGGGTCAGCATCAGGATGGTGCTGCGGCCGCGGAACCGCACCCGGCCAAGCGCGTAGGCGGCGCTGACCGACAGCAGGAGGCAGATCAGCACGGTCGACCCGGCGACGATCAGCGAATTGACGATGTTGGTCAGGAAGGGCTGCTCGCGGAACACGCTGACATAGTTGTCGATCGTCGGCGAGGGCGGCACCAGGTCGGTGCCGAACAGCTGCTGGCCGCTCTTCAGCGACGAGATCACCGCCCAGTAGAACGGGAACACCGTGTAGACGATGATCGCCGCCACTAGCACATAGAAGAAGCTGCGGCCGATCCGGCGCCTGGAGGATCTGGTCATGGCCGCCCCCTAATTGTCGAAGCGCACGCGGCCCGCCACCATCCACAGGGCGGCGAGCACGGCGATGATGACGAACAGCAGGGTCGAGGCGGCGGAGCCGAATCCGACATTGCCGAAATCGATGCTCTGCTGCCGGGCGAAGACCGACATGCTCATGGTGTTGATGCTGTTCGAGGTCAGCACGTAGATCAGGTCGAACACCCGCAGCGAATCCAGCGCCCGGAACAGGATCGCCACCATCAGCGCCGGCCAGATCAGCGGCAGGGTGATGCGGGTGAAGACGCGCCAGGGCCGGACGCCGTCGACCTTCGCCGCCTCGTACACCTCGTTCGGCAGCATCTGCAGAGCGGCCAGGATCAGGAGCGTCATGAACGGCGTGGTCTTCCAGACGTCGACCGCGATCACCGAGGCCAGCGACAGGGCCGGGTCGGCGGTCCAGGCGATGCGGCTGGAGATCACGCCGAGCGACAGCAGCACCTCGTTCACCACGCCGTACTGGTCGTTCAGCATCCAGCCCCACATCTTGGCCGAGACGATGGTCGGGATGGCCCAGGGGATCAGCACCGCGGCGCGCAAGAGGCCTCGCCCGGGCAGATGGGCGTTCAGCGTCATGGCGATGACGAGGCCGAGCACGGTCTCGATCGTGACCGAGATCACGGTGAACAGGATGGTGTTCCAGGCCGACCGCCACCACACCGGGTCGACCAGCAGCCCCTGCCAGCTGAAGATGCCGCTGGTGTCGACGTCGTAATCGACCGGCTTGTTCTGGTCGATGTCCCAGAACCGGCCCTCCTCCGGCTTCCACACCAGGTTGGTGCCGGTCGGGTCGTAGAACACGTAGTAGCCGCCCAGCTCGGCGTCCCAGTCGGCGCGGTTCGGCCCGTAGAACAGGTAGTTGTCGAAGCCGACCAGGCGGGTCGGCTGCTCGGCCTTCAGCGTCGCGTCGGTGAAGCTCAGCGCGATGGTCCGCACCAGCGGCCAGCCGGCGACCAGCGTCAGCACCAGCAGCATCGGCAGCAGGAACATCCAGGCGGCGCGGATGCGCTGCCGGCTGAGCCTCGAGACGGCCGGCTTGACCGTGTGCCCGGAACGGGCCGGGGTCGAGGTGGCGACGGTCATGGGGATCTCCCCTTGTTCGTTGATGGTGCGGGAGGGACCGGCAGGCGGCGCCCGCCGGCCCGCGCCCTCACCAGCGGCCGCCGCGGCTCAGCCGGTTCAGCTCCTTCTGCAGCTGCGCCAGGTTGGCGGCGCCGTCGCCCTGCTTCGACAGGGTGTTGTGGACCGCGTTCCAGAACAGGGTCGAGACCTCGTTGTAGCGCTCGCCGGTGATCGCCGAGGGCCGGGCGACCGCGCTTTCGAAGGCGGCCTTCAGCTGGGCGAAGAAGGGCTGGGCCTTCAGCACCTCGGGGTCGTCGTACAGCGCCGGGATGGTGGTCTGGAAGGTGGCGTCGATGGCGCGGCGCTTCTGCTCCTCCTTGCCGGTCAGGTACAGGACCAGGTCGGCGGCCTCCTTCGGATGGGCCGAGTATTTCGACACCGCCAGGTTCCAGCCGCCGAGCGTCGCGGCGTGGCGGGCGCCCTCGCCGTCGCCCTTCGGCAGCGGGGCGGTGGCGATCTTGCCCTTGACCGGGCTGTCGCCGGAATTGACCAGCGAATAGGCGTAGGGCCAGTTGCGCATGAAGGCGGCGTTGCCGGACTGGAACACGCCGCGGGCGTCTTCCTCCATGTAGTTCAGCACGCCGTCCGGGGCGATCGTGCCGATCCAGGAGGCGGCGAGATCCAGCGCCTTGGCCGCCTGCGGGTTGTTGACGGTGATCTTGCCGTCCTGCCCGACGATGGTGCCGCCGCCGAAGCTGGCGACCCATTCCAGCCCGTCGCAGGTCAGCCCCTCATAGGCCCGGCCCTGGAAGACGAAGCCGAAGAAGCGGTCGTTGCCGGCCTGCCGTTCGCCGTCCTGGATGGTCTTGGCGCTCTCGGTCAGCTCGGCCCAGGTCTCCGGCACCTTGAGCTTGTATTTGTCCAGCAGGTCCTGGCGGTAATACAGCAGCCCGGCATCGGTGAACCAGGGCAGGGCCAGGAGGTGGTCGTCGATGGTCAGGCCCTGGATGATGGTGGGGAAGTGCTGGCCGATCGCGGCCTGGTCGGCATAGGGCTTCAGGTCGATGAAGTGGCTGCCGAGGATGGCGGGCCAGATCACGTCGATCTGGAACACGTCGATGTCGCCGGACTGGGCGGTCAGGATCTGCTGGTAGAGGGCCAGCTGGTCCGAAGTCGATTGCGGCGCGGCGACGACCTTGACCGTGTTGCCGGTCTTCTCGGCCCAGGCCTTGACGCCCTGCTGGCATTGCGGCTGCTCGGCGCCGGCCGAGCCGCAGGATATGGTGACCGTGACCCCTGCCGCGTGGGCGACGGTGCCCGTCAGGACCAGCGCGAGGGTGAGGGGAAGGATGGCGCTCCTCGACATGTCTCCTCCTTCTGCTTGTGGCAGCGGGAAGACCGGGCGGGTCCCCCGCGCTCGTCTTGGGCAAAGGGTGACTCGCCAGGACGGCCCCTGGCGAGTCGAAACGAAATTATTCTTGAACCGAACGTTGTCAGGCCGCGCTTCGTTCCGGCTGCACCGCCTCGGCCGCCAGGGCGCCGAAGAAGGCGGCATAGGGCGGCAGCGCCACCCGGCCGCCGTCCAGCTTCGCCCCCAGCCCGGGCGCGTCGGTCGGCGCGATCTCGGCCGGAGGTGCGGTCCAGATCCGGGTCTCGCCGGTCAGGTTGAAGACGCAGAGGGTGCGCTCGTCCTCCAGCCGCCGCTCGAAGGCCAGGACGCCGTCGGCGGTGTCGAGGAAACGCAGCGATCCGGCGGCGAAGGCCGGGCGGGTGCGGCGCCAGCGCAGGAACCGGCGGGTGAAGGCCAGGGTCGAGTCGGGGTCGCCGGCCTGGACGCCCGCGGCCAGGCGGCGATGCGCCTCCGGGATCGGCAGCCAGGGCTCGGCGGCGGAGAAGCCGGCCTGGCGGTCCTCGGCCTGCCATGGCATCGGCGTGCGGCAGCCGTCGCGGCCCTTGTAGTCCGGCCAGAAGGTGATGCCGTACGGGTCCTGCAGCTTCTCGTAGGGCACCTCGGCCTCGGGCAGGCCCAGCTCCTCGCCCTGGTACAGGAAGACGGTGCCGCGCAGCGAGGTCAGGAGCGCGATCAGCAGGGGCGCCAGCCGCGGGTCGGCCGCGGCGCCGCCCCAGCGGGTCAGCACGCGTTTGACGTCGTGGTTGGAGAAGGCCCAGGACGGCCAGCCGTCGGTGGTCGCCGCCTCGAAGGCGGTCAGCGCCGCGGCGATATGCGCCGCGCTGAAATTCTCGTTCAGCAGGCTGAAATTGTAGGCGGTGTGCAGCAGGTCGGCCTGGACGTATTCCGCGGTCCGGCCGATCGGGTCGTCGTCGCCGATCTCGGCCACCGCCATCCTGTCCGGATAGCGGTCCATCAGCGCGCGCAGCCGGCGCAGGAACATCAGGTTCTCGGGCTGCGACTTGTCGTGGAGATGCAGCTGCATGTAGTAGGGGTTGTCCGCCCGTTCGTCCCCGGTCGGGGCCCGGTCGGCCGGCTTGCCCGGATTGTCGCGCAGCAGCCGGTCGTGCATATAGAAATTGGCGGTGTCCAGGCGGAAGCCGTCGGCGCCGCGCCGCAGCCAGAACTCCAGCGCCGCCAGCACCGCCTCCTGCACCTCGGGGTTGTGCAGGTTCAGGTCGGGCTGCTGCGTCAGGAAATTGTGCATGTAGTACTGGCGCCGGCGGGTGTCCCACTGCCAGGCCGAGCCGCCGAAGATCGACAGCCAGTTGTTCGGCGGGTTGCCGTCCGGCTTCGGGTTGGCCCAGACGAACCAGTCGGCCTTGGGGTTGTCGCGATCGGCCCGGCTCTCGGCGAACCAGGGATGCTGGTCGGAGGTGTGGCTGATCACCTGGTCGATGATCACCTTCAGCCCCAGGGCGTGCGCCTTCTCGACCAGCCGGTCGAAATCGGCCAGCGTGCCGAACATCGGGTCGACGTCGCAGTAATCCGAGACGTCGTAGCCGAAATCCTTCATCGGCGAGGTGAAGAAGGGCGAGATCCAGATCCCGTCGACGCCGAGATCGGCGATGTAGTCGAGCTTGGCGGTGATGCCGGCCAGGTCGCCGATGCCGTCGCCATTGGTGTCCAGGAAGCTGCGCGGGTAGATCTGGTACATCACCGCGCCGCGCCACCATTCGCGCATTCGTCCCCTCCGCGTGTCCCCCTGCATCCGAGCCGCGAACTGCCGCTGCGTCGCGGTCGTCTGAATGCATTCAGTTTTTACAGTATCGGTCCTTTCTTGATCGATCAAGAGGGAGACTTTAGGGTGGTCCCATGACGGACGGACCGGAGAAGCGGCGGGGCACGCTGCTGGACATCGCGGCGGCGGTCGGTGTGTCGCGCACCACCGTGTCGAACGCCTTCAACCGGCCGGACCAGCTGTCGGCCGAGCTACGCGACAGAATCATGGCGGCTGCCCGGGCGATGGGGGTGCACGGGCCGAACCCGGCGGCGCGGATGCTGCGCACCGGCAAGGCGGAGGCGATCGGCCTCCTGTTCCACGAGACGCTGCCCTTCGCCTTCGACGATCCGGCGGCGGTCGGCATGCTGCGCGGCATCGCCAGCGCCTGCGAGAAGGCGCGCTCGGGCCTCCTGATCCTGCCGGCGGTGAAAAGCCCGGCCAGCCGCAGCGCCATCCACCGCGCCGCGGTCGACGGCTTCCTGGTCTATGGCTTCCTGAACGGGGCGGAAGCCTGGACGCCGCTGCTGCGCCGCGGCCTGCCGGTGGTGGCGATCGACAACCAGGTGCCGGACGGCGTGGCCTTCGTCGGCATCGACGACCGCGGCGCCGCCCGGCGGGTGGCGCAGCATGTGGTCGGGCTCGGCCACCGCCGTCTCGGCATCATCACGCTGGAATCGGCGGTCGACGGCTATGTCGGGCCGCTCGACGCCGCGCGGCGGACGAAGATGACCTTCCGCACCAGCGTCGACCGGCTGGACGGCTATGTCGAGGCGATCGCCGCGGCCGGCATCGACCCGGATTCGGTGCCGGTGGAGGAGCGGCCGGCCTCGAGCGAGGCGCATGGCCGCGGCGCCGCGCTGTCGCTGCTGCGCCGGCCGGACCGGCCGACCGCGATCCTGGCGATGTCCGACCGGCTGGCGATCGGCGCGATCGAGGCGGCGCGGTCGCTGGGCCTCAGGGTGCCGGAGGACCTGTCGGTCGCGGGCTTCGACGACATCCCGCGCGCGGCGCTGGTGCGGCCGGCCCTGACCACGATCCGCCAGCCGCTGTTCGACAAGGGCGCCACCGCCGCCCGGCTGCTGCTCGACGCCGTCGCCGACGGCGCCGCGATCCCGCCCGACCGCCACCTGCTGCCGACCGAGCTGGTGGTGCGCGGTTCGACCCGGCCGCCGGGGTGAGAGGGCCGAACAGCGGCCCAACCCTTTTCCGTCAGTTCGCCACCGCGCGCAGCACCGCGGGCTTCTTCGGCGCTTCGACCGCCTGCAGGCCCTCGTAGATCGAGAGGTAGTCCTGGGCCATGCGGCGGGCGGTGAAGCGCTGGTCGAAGACCTCACGGATGCGGGCGTTCGACAGCTCGGGCAGGCGCTGCACCGCCGCCACCGCGCCGATCTCGTCCTCGACGATGAAGCCGGTGACGCCCTCGTCGACGATCTCCGGCACCGAGCCGCGGTTGTAGGCCACGACCGGCGTGCCGCAGGCCATCGCCTCGATCATCACCAGGCCGAAGGGCTCGGGCCAGTCGATCGGCACCAAAAGGCCGATGGCGCCGCTGAGGAAGGCCGATTTCTGCGAATCGTCGATCTCGCCGATGAAGTCGACATGCGGCGACCGGGCCAGGAGCGGCTTGATCTCGGCGTCGTAATACTCCTGGTCGGCCTTGTCGACCTTGGCCGCGATCTTCAGCGGCAGGCCGCTCTTCGCCGCGATCTCGATCGCCCGGTCGACCCGCTTCTCCGGCGCGATGCGGCCGAGGAAGGCGAGATAGCCGCGCTCGGCCGGCACCGGCGCCAGCAGCTGCGCCGGCAGGCCGTGATGCACGGTGGCGATCCAGCCGGCCTTCGGCATCGGCCGGCGCTGGGCGTCCGAGATCGAGACCACCGGCACATGCGAGAAGGTCTCGAACATCGGATGCAGCTCGGGCATGTCGAGCCGGCCGTGCAGCGTGGTCACGAACGGGACGTCGCCGCGGCTGAACAGCGAGAACGGGAAATAGTCGAGATGGCAGTGGACGATGTCGAACTCGTCCGACCGCCGATACACCTGCTCGAACATGTGCATATGGGGCGCGATCCAGTCGCGCACCGAGGCGTCGAGCCGCATCGCGCGCGGCCAGCAGGCTTCGAGCCTGGCGGAGGTCACGGAATCGCCGCTGGCGAACAATGTGACGTCATGGCCGAGGGCGACGAGCTCTTCCGTGAGAAAGGACACGACGCGCTCGGTGCCGCCATAGAGCTTGGGGGGGACCGCTTCGAACAGCGGGGCGACCTGCGCGATTCGCATGTGGATGGAACTCCCTCCGCAGATGGGGGTTTGTCTGACATCACCGGCGGCGCTGCGGCGCAGCAATGCGGCGCTGCTCTTCTTCAGGTGCTTCCGCGGCAACGGGCACTCGATGACCACAGACAATCGGAACGGCAAAAGGTTCCGACTCCGGTTCGATAATGTTCTGTGGGGTGCGCGCAGATCAGGTGCAGTGCAGCGATGCATTGTCATCTGTCGGTGTGGTGCGCCAGGACTCTCAAGGCGGCGGAAACACGCCGTCCGTGGTGGATGAAGACAACGCAGGGGATCTGATGGACATGACGGCGTCCACGCAGACTCGCACTCTCGAGGGATTCCGCAACCGGCCGATCGGTTTCATCCTGCACTATGTGCGGCAGGAGGCCGCATCGCATGCGGTGGTGATCGCCTCGGTCGTCGCCGCAGTCGCCTGCGGCATCGGCTCGCAATACGCGATCAAGCATCTGGTCGACGTGCTGGCCCTCGGCGCCTCCGGGGCGATCTGGCTGGCCTACGGCCTGCTGGTCGGGCTGATCCTGGCCGACAACATGCTGTGGCGGGTCGGCGGCTGGGTCGCCGCCCGGGCCTTCGTCGCGGTCACCGGCGCGGTCCGCCGCGACCTGTTCCGGCACCTGACCGGCCACGCGCCGAGCTATTTCGCCGACCGGCTGCCCGGCATGGTCGCCGGCCGGGTCTCGGCCACCGCCAACGCCATCTTCATCACCGAGAACACCTTCTCCTGGAACGTGCTGCCGCCGGCCCTGGCGCTGGTCGGCGCGATCTGCGTCCTGGCCTCGGTCGACCCGGTGATGGCCGGCACCCTGGTCGCGGCCGCGGCGGCGCTGTCGGCGTTCATCTACCACCTGGCCAAGCGCGGCGGGCCGATCCACCGCAGCTACGCCACCGAGGCGGCGAAGGTCGACGGCGAGCTGGTCGACGTGATCGGCAACATGGGCCTGGTGCGGCTGTTCGGCGCCACCTTCCGCGAGCAGGAGCGGCTGGCCGACCGCATCGGGGTCGAGCTGTCCGCCCGCCAGCGCAGCCTGCGCTACATGGAGCGGCTGCGGCTGATTCATGCCGCGATCACCGGCATCCTGACCGCCGGCCTGCTCGGCTGGGCCCTGCTGCTGTGGCAGGCGGGCCGGGCCACGCCCGGCGACATCGTGCTGGTCAGCTCGCTCGGCTTCGCCATCCTGCACGGCACCCGCGACCTCGCGGTGGCGCTGGTCGACCTGACCCAGCACATCGCCCGGCTGTCGGAGGCGATCTCGAGCCTGCTGGTGCCGCACGACCTGCCCGACGCGCCGCATGCCGAGCCGCTGGCCGCGCCCAAGCATGGCGGCGGGGTGCCGATCGCCTTCGAGGGCGTTCGCTTCGCCTATCCCAAGCGGGCGCCGATCCTGGACGGCTTCGACCTGCGCATCGAGCCTGGCGAGCGGATCGGGCTGGTCGGCCTGTCCGGCGCCGGCAAGTCGACCGTGCTGACCCTGGTGCAGCGCTTCTACGACGTCGGCCTGGGCCGGATCGAGGTGGCCGGGCGTGACATCCGCGACCTGACGCAGGAGAGCCTGCGCCAGATCATCGGCGTGGTGCCGCAGGACATCTCGCTGTTCCACCGCAGCGTGCGCGAGAACATCCGCTACGGCCGGCCGGACGCGACCGACGCCGAGGTGCTGGCCGCGGCCGAGGCTGCCCATTGCCGCGAATTCATCGAGGCGCTGCCGGAAGGCTTCGACACCGTGGTCGGCGACCGCGGGGTCAAGCTCTCGGGCGGCCAGCGCCAGCGCATCGCCATCGCCCGCGCCTTCCTCAAGGACGCGCCGGTGCTGCTGCTGGACGAGGCGACCTCGGCGCTGGACAGCGAGTCGGAGCGCGCGGTGCAGGAGGCCCTGGACGACCTGATGCAGGGCCGCACGGTGATCGCCATCGCCCACCGCCTGTCGACGCTGCAGCGCTTCGACCGGATCGTGGTGATGGAGGCGGGGCGCGTGGTCGACACCGGCACGCCGGCCGCCCTGGCCGCCCGCCCCGGCGTCTACCGCACCCTGCTGCAGCGCCAGCTGGGGCACGCCGAAGAGGCGCATGCGGCGTAGGGGCTGCCCTCGCAGGTTGGGTTCGCGTAGCGAACCCAACATCGCGCCTCCTGAACCGGTGTTGGGTTCGCGGTCGCGAGCCCAACCTACGAAGCTGAGGCGCGGTCCGACCGTTCGCACCGTGGCCCCGCCATGCTATTCACCCCGGAAGCGGCCGTCGCGGGCCGCGCTTGGGGATCAACGCCGATGCCACCGCTCGACCAGCTGCCGCGCCTCCGCCTGCAGCACGCGCCGACGCCCTTGGAGCCGCTGCCGCGGCTGACCGAGGCGTTGGGGGGCCCGCAGCTCTGGATCAAGCGCGACGACTGCACCGGCCTGGGGCTGGGCGGCAACAAGGTGCGCAAGCTGGAATTCCTGCTCGGCGACGCGCTGGCCCTGGGCGCCGACACCATCATCACCGCCGGCGGCCCGCAGTCGAACCACGCCCGCCAGACCGCGGCGGCGGCCGCACGGCTGGGCCTCGACTGCATCCTGGTGCTGACCGACGCGGTGGCCGGGCGCGACCCGTCCTATCACAGCAGCGGGAACCTGCTGCTCGACGAGCTGTTTGGGGCGCGCATCGAGCTGCACCCCGGCACCGCCGACCCCGATGCCGAGATGGCGCGCGCGGCCGAGCAGTGCCGGGCGGAGGGCGGCGCACCCTATGTCGTCCCGGTCGGCGGGTCCAACGCACTGGGGCTGATGGGCTATGTCGACGCGGCGCAGGAGCTGCTGCGGCAGGGCCGCGACCAGGGCGTCGCCTTCACCCATGTGGCGCTGGCCAGCGGCAGCGGCGGCACCCAGGCCGGCCTCGCGCTCGGCCTCGCCCTCGGCGGCGGCACGGCCCCCGCGATCGGCTACTGCATCAGCCGGAGCTCGGCGGAGCAGCGGCCGAAGGTCGCCGGGCTGGTGAAGGCCGGGGCCGGGCTGCTGGGCGTGGTTCCGCCGCTGGCGCCGGAGGATCTGGTGCTGGAGGACGGCGTGGTCGGCGAAGGCTACGGCCTGCCGACGGAAGGCATGGTCGAGGCGCTGCAGCTGGCCGCCAGCCGCGATGCGATCGTGCTCGACCCGGTCTATACCGGCAAGGCGATGGCCGGGCTGATCGCCGGCATCCGCGCCGGCCGCTTCCGGCCCGACGATGTGGTGGTGTTCCTGCACACAGGCGGCGCGCCCGCGCTCTTCGCCTATCCCGAGACCTTTCCGATCCATTGGGGCGAATGAGCGATCCGGATCTGCCGCGCTGCGGCTGGGCCGCCGGCGGCCCGGCGATGCTGGCCTATCACGACCACGACTGGGGCACGCCGGAGCGCGACGACCGCGCCCTGTTCGAGAATCTCAGCCTGCAGGGCACCCAGGCCGGCCTCTCCTGGCGCCTGGTGCTGGAGCGGCGCGGCAACTACCGCCGCGCCTTCCACGGCTTCGACATCGCCCGGGTGGCGGCGATGGCGGACGGGGAGATCGAGGCGCTCCTGGCCGATGCCGGGCTGATCCGCAACCGGGCCAAGCTGACCGCCGTGCGCACCAACGCCCGGGCGGCGCTGGCGGTGATCGAGGCCGAGGGCGGCTTCGGCCGCTACCTCTGGTCCTTCGTCGGCGGCGAACCGCTGGTCAACCGCTGGGCCGCCCATGCCGAGATGCCGGCCACCAGCGAGCTCTCCGACCGGATGAGCCGCGACATGAAGCGCCGCGGCTTCGTCTTCGTCGGCTCCACCGTCTGCTATTCGCTGATGCAGTCCGCCGGGCTGGTCAACGACCACATGGTCGGCTGCTTCCGCCATCCGGAGTTCGGAAAGGCTTAGCTGAGAAGCCGAACTCCAATTCTATTGTCATTGCCGGGCTTGACCCGGCAATCCAGAAGGTGTCGACGCTCCCTGGATGCCCGGGTCAAGCCCGGGCATGACAGTTCAAATTGGAAGCTTTGATCTAAGAGCCCTTTTGGAAATGCGCTGGCGTGAGTCGGCTGGTGGTGGTTTCGAGAACCGGCGCGCAGCGGACGTTTGGGTCCGTGAGCACCGGAAGCGCAGAAACCGCCATCAGACGGCCGCGCCAGTAGCATTTCCAAAAGGGCTCTAAAAACCTTTTGTCGTGTCGGTCGCCACTCCACTTGATCCCCACCGCCGCCCGGCGCGAGGATGGGGCATGGCGGAGACCAGGGCATTGCCGCCGGAGGCGCTGAAGGCGCTGTCCCGGCGGTCGGACGCAGCGGGCCTTCAGGCGCTGGCCCGGCATCTCGGGCTGATCGCGGCCGGCGTCGTCCTGGTGCTGGCGGCGCGCGGCAGCCTGTGGGTCTGGCCGGCCATGGCGCTGCTCGGCGCCGCCGAGATCGCCCTGTTCAGCCCGCTGCACGAGACCACCCACCGCACGCCGTTCCGCTCGCTCTGGCTGAACCGGCTGGCCGGCTGGGTGATCGGCTTCCTGCTGGTGCTGCCGCCGGAGGGCTTCCGCCTGTTCCACATGGCGCATCACCGCCACACCCAGGACCCCAAGCGCGACCCGGAGCTGATCGGCGCCAGGCCGCTGACCCGCGGCCGCTACTGGCTGATCCTGACCGGCCTGCCCTATTGGGCCAGCCAGATCCTCGGCTTGCTGCGCACCGCGGCCGGCCGCGACCGCTCGCCCTGGATTCCGGCGGCCGACCGCCCGCGGGTGGCGGCCGAGGCCCGTATCTACCTGCTGCTCTACGCCGCGGTGCCGGCCATCAGCCTCGCCGCCGGCAGCGCCCTGGCCCTGCTGCTCTGGGTCGGGCCGGTGGTGCTGGCGCAGCCGCTGCTGCGCTGGGTGCTGCTGGCCGAGCATTCCGGCTGCGTCCGCAGCGACGACCGCTGGGCCAACACCCGCACCACCCTGGCCGGGCTGGTGCTGCGCACCCTGTTCTGGAACGCCAGCTACCACACCGAGCACCACCTGGCGCCCGGCGTGCCGTTCCACGCCCTGCCGCGGATGCACGCGCTGGTCTCCGGCCGGCTCGCGGTGCTGTCGCCGGGCTATCCGGCGGCGCATGCGGAGATCCGCCGGACGCTGGCCTGATCCGCCCTCATCTCCGCTCGGCCTTGATGAAATCCACGAACGCCCGCAGCGGCGGCGGCATGTGGGTCCGGCTCTGATAGTAGAGGAAGGGGCCGGAGAAGCTCTGCCACCAATCCTCCATCACCGGCACCAGCGCGCCGCTGTCGAGATGCGGCCGCAGCACCTCCTCGAAGGTGCTCATCACGCCCAGCCCGGCGACCGCGGCCGCCACCTCCATCTCCAGCGCGTTGGCGATCAGCGGGCCGTCGGGGCTGATGCGGATGATCTGGCCGTCGCGCTCGAACTCCAGGCCGGCCAGCCGGCCGCTGGCGAAGCGGTGGCGGATGCAGGCGTGGTCCAGCAGGTCCTTCGGATGAAGCGGCCGGCCGCGCGCCATGAGGTAGGACGGGGCGGCGGCGATGACGAAGCGCTGCACCCGCGGGCCGATCGGCACGGCGATCATGTCGCGCTCGACCCGCTCCTCGTAGCGGATGCCGGCGTCGAAGCCCTCGGCCAGCACGTCGACGAAGCTGTCCTCCGCGGTCACCTCCAGCCGGATGCCGGGATGCGCCACCAGGAACCGGGCCGCGATCGGCGGCAGGATGTGGCGGCCGACGATCGTCGGCACGTTCAGCCGCAGCGTCCCGGTCGGGCTGTCGCGGGCGCTGGTCACGGCGTCGAGCGCCCCGGCGATCTCGCCCAGCGCCGGGCCCAGCCGCTCCAGCAGCCGCTCCCCGGCCTCGGTCGGGGTGACGCTGCGGGTGGTGCGGTTCAGCAGGCGCACGCCCAGCCGCGCCTCCAGCCGCCGCAGCGCGTCGCTGAGCGAGGAGGCGGAGACGCCGCGCCGCGCCGCCGCGCCGCGGAAGCCGCGGGCCCGGGCGACGGCGACGAAGGCGTCGAGGTCGGAGAGGTCGGGGTTGGACATCGTTCGGTTTTCCGCACGGCTTGTTCGGTATTGGCCGGATTATCGCACGGACCGCGGTCCCTCATATTCTCCGTCGGACCCTTCCTCCCATCGGAGCACACCATGCAGACCCATCCGCTCGGCGCCACCGGCCCGCAGGTCTCGGCCCTCGGCCTCGGCACCATGGGCATGTCCCACGGCGTGTACGGCCCGGCCGACCGGGCCGAGAGCATCGCCACCCTGCACGCCGCGCTCGATGCCGGCATCACCCTGATCGACACCGGCGACTTCTACGGCTCCGGCCACAACGAGATGCTGATCGGCGAGGCGCTGCGGGCCAGCTCGAAGCGCGACGCCGCCATCCTCAGCGTCAAGTTCGGCGGAATGCGCGACCCGGCCGCCGGCTGGACCGGCTTCGACGGCCGTCCGGTGGCGGTGAAGAACTTCCTGGCCTATTCGCTGCAGCGGCTCGGCGTCGACCACATCGACGTCTACCGTCCGGCCCGCCTCGATCCCACCGTGCCGATCGAGGACACGGTCGGCGCCATCGCCGAGATGGTGCAGGCCGGCTATGTCCGCCACATCGGCCTGTCCGAGGTCGGGCCGGAGACGATCCGCCGGGCCGCCGCGGTGCACCCGATCGTCGACCTGCAGATCGAGTACTCGCTGGTCTCGCGCGGCATCGAGGACGGCATCCTGGCGACCTGCCGCGAGCTCGGCATCGGCATCACCGCCTATGGCGTGCTGTCGCGCGGCCTGATCAGCGGCCATTGGCGCAAGGACGGCACGGACGCCAGGGACTTCCGCACCCACAGCCCGCGCTTCCAGGAGGGCAATGTCGAGCGGAACCTGGCGCTGGTCGAGGCGCTGCGGGCGATCGCCGAGGCCAAGGGCGTCACCGTCGCCCAGATCGCCATCGCCTGGGTGGCGGCGCAGGGCCGGGACATCGTGCCCCTGGTCGGCTCCCGCCGCCGCGACCAGCTGGCCGAGGCGCTGGGCGCGCCCGACGTGGCGCTGACCCCGGACGACCTGGCCCGGATCGAGCAGGCCGTGCCCAAGGGCGCCGCCGCCGGCGACCGCTATCCGGCGCACGGCATGGCCAGCCTGGACAGCGAAAGGCGCGGGTGAGCGGATCGGCCGTCGCCGCATTCGGAAACCCAGCCCTGCGGCGATCGGCCCTGGCGCGGGCGGCACCGGATCTGGCCATATATCCGCATGGATATGACGGATGCAGATCCCATCGAGCCGATCGACGAGGCGATGATCAGGACCCTGGTCCACGCCTTCTACGGCCGCGTGCGCGGCGACGCTGTGCTCGGCCCCATCTTCGCCGGCGTGATCGGCGCCGATTGGGCCCCGCACCTGGCCAAGATGTGCGATTTCTGGTCCTCGGTGATGCTGCGCAGCGCCCGCTATCAGGGGCGGCCGATGCAGGCGCATGCCGCGGTCGACGCGCTGCGGCCGGAGCATTTCGCCCCTTGGCTGGAGCTGTTCCGGGCCACGGCGCGCGAGGTCTGCCCGCCGCGGGCGGCGGTGCGCTTCATCGAACGGGCGGAGAAGATCGCGGAGAGCCTGCGCCTCGGCGTGATGTTCCAGCGCGGCATCCTGCCGGACGCCCCGGCGCGCCGCGCGGGGTGAGCTGACTTAGGACATGCCCGAGAATAAACGCTCCCGATAAGGGCAATTCCTCTATTGTCATTGCCGGGCTTGACCCGGCAATCCAGAAGATGTCGACACTCTCTGGATGCCCGGGTCAAGCCCGGGCATGACAGTTCTTGGTTCAGTTATTGTTGGAAGTGGCCTTAGCGGCGGGCGACGAACGCCGCGATCGCGAATCCGGCGCCGACCACGGCCAGGCCGCCGGCCACGGTGACGATGGTGAGGGCGACCGACAGGTCGCTGCCCGAGGGGCCGAACAGGGCCAGCAGGCTGGCGCCCAGCCCGGCCAGGGAGATGCCGCCGACGGTCAGCAGCGATTGCAGGTCGGACGGGGTCTTCGAAACCGCTGCGGCGCTCTTCGCGCGGCCTTCGGTGCGCGACAGGTCCATGGCTCTCTCCAGGCGGGCCGGCCGAGCCGGCGCTGCCGTTTGCAATACGTCAGATGTATTGTCCCACAGATAGGGCGGCGGGGGCGCGGCGTCAGCCCCCGACCTTGGACCAGTAGGCCCCGTAGAACGCAGACCAGCCCAGCGCCGCCAGCAGCAGCCGCACCCGGACCGGCTGAATCCGGCGGGGCAGGGCGGGCGTCAGCGAATGCAGGACCGCCCCGGCCGCGGCCAGTGCGACGAAACGCGGCAGCCGCACCAGGGGCGTCAGCAGCGCCAGCTCCCAGACCGGGATGCCCAGGGCCGGCGCGCTGGCTGCGGCGATCTTGTAGGGCACGCCGCTCAGGCTCGCCAGGATCAGCACCCCGGCCAGGCCGGCGGCGGACTCGGTGCCGGCCATCATCGCCTGCATCCGGGCGATCATGGCGGACGGGATCGCCGGCACCGCGTCGACCAGGGCGATCGCCGTCTCCGGCGCATGGCCGGCGAAGACCGCCAGCGCGGTGCCGCCCAGCATCGCCCCGGCCGCGGCGGCCAGGGCGGCGCGCAGCCCGGCCTGCCAGCCGCGGGCCAGCGCGATCAGCGACACCGGCACGTCCGGCACCACGAAGAACAGGCTGGCCTCGGCCACGCCCCACAGGAAGGCGAGGAGGGTCAGTCCCATTCCGGGAACCTGGTGCCTTCGATCAACCTTGCCATCGACGCCTCCAGGGCTTCGACGAAGGCGTCCGTGTCCTCCGGCCGGTCGGCCAGCGGCGGGCCGACGAAGGCGTCGCAGAAGAACGGCACCGGCAGGAAGGCGCCGCGCGGCAGCACCTTGCCCAGCCCGTGCAGATAGACCGGCACGATCGGCACCTCCGGCCGCCGCCGGGCCAGGTGGCAGATGCCCTTCTTGAAGTGCTGCAGCCGCTCCGGCTCGCCGCGCGACCCCTCCGGGAACAGGATCAGGATGCAGCCCCGGTCCAGCGCCTCGACGCAGCCGGTCAGCGGGTCCTCGCCGCGCTCCCGCGCATGCCGGTCGAAGGGCAGGATGCCCATGCAGTTCAGCGAGAACCAGGCCATCGTCCGGCTGCGCAGGAAATAGTCGGCCGCCGCCACCGGCCGCACCTTGTGCAGGATCCGGCTCGGGAACAGCGAGGTCAGGGCGACCGTGTCGGCATGGCTGTTGTGGTTGGCGACGACGATCGCCGGCCCCGCCATCGGCAGCCGCTCGCGGTTGCGGACGTGCAGCCCGACGAACAGCAGCATCAGGGGCTTGGTCACCAGCCAGTGGAACAGCAGCCGCCACATCTCAGTAATAGAAATAGCGCATGAAGTGGAAGAACAGCGGCGCGGCGAAGATCAGGCTGTCGATCCGGTCCAGCACCCCGCCATGGCCGGGGATCAGCGTGCCGGTGTCCTTGATGCCGATGTCGCGCTTGACCGCGGAGACGGTCAGGTCGCCGAAGAAGCCGCTGACCGCCATCAGCGCTCCCGCCGCCAGGGCCATGGGCAAGGACAGCGGCGACAAGAGCGGCCCGATCAGCCCGGCGACCACCGTGGTGGTGACCAGGCCGCCGGCGAACCCCTCCACCGTCTTGTTCGGGCTGACCGACGGCGCGATCCTGTGCCGGCCGAAGATCCGGCCCCAGACATACTGCGCCACGTCGTTGCCCTGGGTCAGGATCAGCAGCAGAAGCAGCAGCCCGGCGCCGCCCGGCCCGGCCTGGCCCTCCTCCGGCAGCACGAACAGATAGGCGACGTGGCCGATGGCGAAGACGCACAGCATCAGGCCCCAATGCAAGGTGCCCAGCGCGCGCAGGAAGCCGGTGACCTCGCCGCGCAGCACCATCATCGCCGGCACCACCATGAACAGGTAGACCGGCACCCAGATGATGAAGAAGCCGTACTGCTCCTCGGCGATCCACCACCATTGCGTCGGGATGGCCAGATAGGCGATCAGCAGCACTGCCCGGTCGGCCCGCCGGGTCGGCACCACCGACAGGTACTCCTTCAGCGCCAGGTAGCTCACGACCGCCAGCACCACCAGCACCGCGACCGGGTCCAGCACCAGGGCGATGCCGCCGGCGATCACGATCACCCACCAGGACCGGATGCGCAGCGTGAGCTCGGTCCAGTCGCGCTCCGGCTTGCTGCGGCGCAGGACCAGGACGGCGGCCTCGGCCGCCAGCAGCACGGCGATCAGCGCGGCCAGGGCCCAGGCGACGGTCGGGTCGACGGAGAAGGGGAGGGTCATGCCCCGATCTCCGCCAGCGCCGCGCGGATCCGGTTCAGGATGGTCAGGATCGACAGCAGCAGCAGCGCCGCCAGCACCAGCGGCATCCACAGGGCCGGGGCCAGGACCTGGAAGAAGGCGGCGACGGCGAGGACCGAGAAGGCCAGCGCCCGGTCGGACTTGCCGAACGGCCCGTCATAGCGCCGGCCGGCGCCGATGGTCCGGGCGGCGATGCCGGCGGCCTCGCCGATCACCGCCAGCAGCACGGTCAGCACCACCAGCCAGGGCGGCGCCGGCAGCAGCAGCGCCAGCGGCAGGTACAAGGCCGCGTCCGACACCATGTCGCCGATCTCGTTCAGCAGGGCGCCCAGCGGCGTCGGCCGGAAGAACTCCCGCGCCAGCATGCCGTCGATGGCGTTCAGCGCCATGCGCAGCAGCAGGAAGGGCGGGTACAGCAGCAAGAGCCAGGACCAGCCGGTGGCGGCAACGGCCAGGCCCAGCAGGACCGACAGGCCCGCCGCCGCCAGGGTCACGGCGTTGGCGCCGACGCCCGTCTCCGCCAGCCGGGCGGCGGCCGGGCGCAGCAGCGCCTGGAATCTCGGTTTGATGTCGTAGAGCGATGGCATGAACCCCCCGGTCCGCATCATATCGGCGCAGCATGCCGGCGCCATCATGGCGGAAGCGGGGCGGAGGCTGGGCCTCTCACGCGGCGAGGCGCCGGCCGAACAGGATCACCGCGGCCCCGCCCAGGCAGAGGGCGGCGCCGCTCAGGTCGAAGCGGTCCGGCCGGCTGCCCTCCACAGCCCACAGCCAGGACAGCGAGGCGGCGATGTAGATGCCGCCATAGGCGGCATAGGCCCGCCCGGCGAAATCGGCGTCGATCCGGGTCAGCAGCAGCGCGAAGGCGATCAGGCTGGCGGTCCCCGGCAGCGCCCACCAGGGGCTGCGGTCCAGCCGCAGCCAGGCCCAGAAGGCGAAGCAGCCGGCGATCTCGGCGAAGGCGGCCAGGATGAAGGCGAGGATCGAGGTCACGGCGGGCCTGCTGGTCATGGGCGGCATGATGCTGCGGGCGGGATCGGGGTTTGACAACCTCCGCTCTGCCGCGCAGCCTCGCCGCGGACCATCGCCCGCGAAGGACAGCTTTCCGATGTCGACCGTGATCACGCCGCCGCCGCAGACCCTCGTCCCGGTGCTGGGCAGCGACGCCGCCTTTCCCGTCGGCCGCATCTTCTGCGTCGGCCGCAATTACGCCGCCCATGCCCGCGAGATGGGCCACGACCCGGACCGGGAGCCGCCCTTCTTCTTCGCCAAATGGGCGGACGCGGTGGTGCGGGACGGCAGCACCATCCCCTATCCGGCGGCGACCAACGACTTTCACCACGAGATCGAGCTGGTGGTGGCGATCGGCACCGGCGGTTTCGGCATCACTGCCGACGAGGCGCTGGAGCATGTCTGGGGATACGGCGTCGGGCTCGACATGACCCGCCGCGACCTGCAGGCCGAAGCCAAGAAGCTGGCGCGGCCCTGGACCATGGCCAAGTCGTTCGACCAGTCGGCGCCGCTGTCGGCCCTGCGTCCGGCCGCCGAGATCGGCCACCCCTCCGCCGGCGCGATCTGGCTGAAGATCAACGGCGAGACCCGCCAGTCCGGTGACCTGGCCGACCAGATCTGGCCGGTGCCGGAGATCATCGCCCATCTGTCGCGGCTGGTGGAACTGCGCCCCGGCGACCTGATCATGACCGGCACCCCGGACGGCGTCGGCCCGGTCAAACCGGGCGACCGGCTGGAGGGCCATGTCGACGGCGTCGGCGACCTCGCGGTGACCTACCGCTGATGCCCGGGGGCGGCGACGACCTGGCCGCGGCGCTGGCCGACGCCTGGGAAAGGCTCCGCCGCGCCACCGGCGTGCGGCGCCGCACCCTCGGCCGGGTCGGCTTCGCGACCATCGATGCCCGGGGCCGGCCGGCGCTGCGCACGGTGGTCCTGCGCGCGGTCGACCCGGCCGGACGGCGGCTCGAGTTCCACACCGATGTGCGGTCGGTCAAAGTCGCGGAGATCGGGGCCGACCCGGCGGCGTCGCTGCTGCTCTACGACCCCGGGGAGGAGGTGCAGGTCCGGGCCGAGGGCCGGGCGGAGCTGCTGCCGCCGGGCCCCGAGCTCGACGACGCCTGGACGGCGACTCCGGGCCCGGTCCGCGCCGCCTACCGCATGCCGGGCCCGCCGGGCGTCCCGATCGCCGACCCCGCCCTGCCGCCGCCCTCGACCGGCTGGACGGAGGAGGGGCGCGAGAATTTCGCGGTGATCGTGCTGGCGGTCGACCGCATCGACTGGGTCCGCCTCGTTCCCGGCGCCGACCGCCGCGCCCTGTTCGACTGGACCGGCGGGGCGCTGCAGGCGAGCTGGCTCATTCCCTGACGGCGGGGTTCACCGCCACGGGTCGAGAACCGGGACCCCGGTCCCGGTCACATCCCCGGTGTTGCGGGTGACCAGGGTGAGGTCGTGCACGATCGCCGTGGCGGCGAGCAGCGTGTCGATCACCGGCCGCGGACGGTCGGCGGACAGGGCGCCCCACAGCTTCGCCGTCGCCGCATCGACGGCGAGCACCCTGTCGGCGAAGCTCGCTTCGAGCGCATCGGCCCAGAGGCCGAGCTTCGCCGCCGTTTCGGCATCGGACCGGCGGCGGATGTCGATGCCCTTGCGCAGCTCGCCGAGCGTCAGGACGCTGACGAACAGCCGTGCCGGATCGGCGGCCGACAGGAAGGACAGCACCCGGGGCTCGGCCCGCGCCCGGCGTGTCTCCGACAGGATGTTGGTGTCCAGGAGATAGCCGGCGCCGCCGGTCACAGCGCGACCTCGCGCCCGGTATCGCCGTCGCGCTCGATGCTGAAATCGTCCACCTTCGGGCCGCCCAGGAGGACCGTCCGGACATCCGCCTGCCGTGACAGCAGGGCGCGGTAGTCCTCGATCGACAGCAGCACCGCGCGTTCGCGGCCGTGGCGCGTGATCGTCTGCGGGCCTTCCGTCCGGGCCTTCTCGACCACCTCGCTGAACCGCGCCTTCGCCTCCTGGACCTGCCACTCTGCCATGTCGGGCTCCTGACCAATCTGACTAGAATATTGGTCCGATTGGTGGGGATGACAAGCGAATGCGCTTTGCCGGGTACGCTGCGCCCGGCATCGCCCGAGACGTCACGCTCCGGCGGGCATGCCGTATCGCTGGAAGTGCCGCCGCAGCAGCCGGGCGTTGCGGCGGTTGGCCTTCAGCCCGAGGTCCAGCAGGTCGCCCAGCACCGGCACGCTGCCGAGGGCGACGTCCAGCGCGACGTTGCCGGCCATCATCGCCAGCACGCGGTTCGGCGCGCCGAGGCGCCGGGCCCGCAGGATGAGCCAGGCGGAGACCAGCCCGCCGGCGACGTCGCCCAGCCCCGGCACCAGCCCGATCACGGCATCGAGCCCGAAGCGCCAGCCCAGCAGCGGCAGGCGCCAGCGCGAATCCATCAGGCTGGCGAGGCGGTCGAGGCGGTCCAGTTCGGCGGCGTGGTCCAAGGCGCGGTCCTGCGATGTCGGCCGGCGGATGAGATGGGAGGCGGCCGGGCGAATGTCCATCCCGCCCGGTCCGCCGGTCGTCGCAGAGGCTGGAGCGGGCTTTGGAGAATTTTGCTCGAATTATTGAAATAGGAAGCAATGCAATCGCGTGATAAGCTATTTGTTCATTGAACATTATAATATTAGGCCAATAAGGCCAGATGCTGTTCTGTATCGATTGTGGCGACGCCGCCCTTCTACCTGCAGGACCGCGTCTGCACGGCCAGGTGGCGGTGCCCTGAGGCGTGAGGACCGGTGTCCTCGAAAGTCCCCCGCCTTGGTCACAGTGTCGCCGGAATGGCGGGCGAGCCTCGGTCGCTCCGCCACGACCGGGGAAGCGGCGGGATCGGTCCGGGCGCCCGATCCCGCATGGCGGCGGATGCCGGCCCGAATGCCGATGGAGGGGCTGCTTCATGGACCGTGACGACCGATCCCCGGCGCCGTCCGCCGGCCCGCCGGAGACCGACGGGCCGGCGATCGGGGGCTGGTCCCCCGCGGCGATCCGGCACCTGCTGTCCTACGGCCAGAGCCTGTCGGGCGGCACCCAGGGCCGGCCGGCGCTGAGCCTGGCCCAGCCCTACGCCAACATCACCTGGGACGGCGCCGGCGGCCAGGGGCCGCGCCATTACGGCCCCTACGACGCGGTCAAGCCGCTGGTCGAGGACGAGATCAACTGGCCCACCGCCAGCAGCGCCGCCAACCAGGGCGAGACGGTCTGCTCGGTCTGGGCCAACGGCCTGGTCGAGCGCCATGCCGCCGAGGACGGGATCGCGCCCGGCGGGCAGGGCTGGTGCTACCTGGCCTCGGCCCCCGGGCTCGGCTCGGCGGCCATCGCCCAGTTCGTGCCCGGCACCGAGCAGTACGCCCGGCTGATGGCGTCGGTGGCCGGGGGCGTGGCCGTCGGGGCGGCCCGCGGCGTGACCTACGCCTATGAATGCACCGGCTGGATGCAGGGGGAGCGCGACGACTTCCTGCAGACGCCGCGCGCCCTCTACGCCGCGACGCTGATCCGGTTGGAGGCCGACATCGCCCGCGACGCGGCGGCGGTCACCGGCCAGTCCTGGCGGCCGCTCTTCATCTCGTACCAGACCGCGGCCTGGCGCTTCTACGGCCGCGCCCGGCCGATCGCGGCCCTGGCGCATCGCGATGCGCAGCGGCAGGGCCCGTGGGTCCGGATCGCCTGCCCGAACTACATCTTCGACTATTCGCACCCGACCGGCGCCGCGACCGGCGACCATCACTTCAACAATGTCAGCTACCAGTTCTGCGCCCGCTATTTCGCGCGGCTGCAGAAGCGGCTGGTCGAGGACCGCCGGGCCGGGCGGCCCCAGGGCATCCACTGCCTCGACGTGGCCGGCGTGCTGTGGCTGGGCCGGGTGATCGAGGTGACGTTCGCCCTGCCGTCGCCGCCGCCCGGCGTCGAGTTCCGCAACCGCCTGGAATTCGACACGGAATGGGTGACGGCCACGGCCAATATGGGCTTCGACCTCTGGACCGCCGACGGGCTGCTGCCCGACGCGATCCGGTCCGTCACCATCGTCAGCCGCCGCCGGGTGCTGATCGTCACCGACGCGGCGTATCCCGCCGGCACCATCCTGACCTATGGCTGGGGCCGGCCGCAGGATGCCGGCGCCGGGCAGATGCAGGGGCGCCAGCAGGGCGCCCGCGGCAATCTGCGCGACCGCACCGGCGACATCGCGGGGGAGAGCTATGTCGGAGCGGACGGCCTGGCCCGGCGCCTCGACAACTGGGCGCTGATCTTCGACCACGTCAAGGGCGGCTGACCGGCGCCCGGCCCGCCGGCGGCGGCGTCCCCGGAAACCCTCGGTTCCGTCACAGTATCGCCGGAATGGCGGGCCAGCCTCGATCGTCTCTCCACCACCGCGGCCGGCCGGACCATCATGCCTCCCGTCGCCTATCGGAGCTGGTCCTCCGGCGAGGCCCTCCTGATCCGCTGCGCCGCGATCGGCGCGGCGGACGAGCCGGTGCCGGTGGCGCCGAACACCGTCCTGGTGGCGTTCAACGACTGGAAGTACGGCCGCTTCGAGGTCGCCGGGCGGCCGGTGACCCTGGAGAGCCCGCGCGACCGCGTCCCGGTCTTCGGGGCGGAGCCGGCGCGGGTGCTGGAGACCGGCGGGCCGGGAGAGGCCGTGGCGCTCGTCGTCGCCGACGCCGTGCGGCAGGCGATCGCCGACGAGATGGGGGTGCCCGCGGCGGCCCGGCTCGCCTCCTTCCTGCCGGCGCATGCGGACCCGGTGGTGTGGGCCATCGCCGAGCGGATGCGCGGCGTCACGCTGGGCCGCGCGGCCCTGCCGGGCCTCGAAGGCGACCAACTGCTGCACCAGCTCTACGGCCGCATCCTGCTGACCAGCTTCGCCGGCCGGCCCGGGCGGCGGGGCGACGGCGGCCTGGACCCGCGCCGGCTGCGTCGGGTGGCGGAGTTCATCGACGCCAACCTCACGGCGGATCTGTCGGTGGCGGCCCTCGCCGGCACGGCGGCGCTCAGCCCGTTCCACTTCCTGCGCAGCTTCCGGCGCGCCACCGGCATGACCCCGCACCGCTTCGTCCTGGCCCGGCGGATGGAGCAGGCGCGGGTCGAGCTGGAGGCGGGGGCGCCGGTCGCGGTGGTGGCGCGCCGCTACGGCTTCGCCGAGACCTGGTACTTCCGCTCGGTCTATGCCCGACATCACGGCCTGCCCCCCGGCCCGGTCCCGCCGGAGGCGTTCCCGCCGCGGCCGGGTTAGCCCGGGCCAGGCCGGGCCCGGCCGTCAAAAAAATTGCCGACTTCGCCGGGTCGCGAGACCGGCGCTTGCCGGCGGCCGGAATTTCCCGCCGTCTGGATCATGGACGACCACCGAAGGGGGCAGACGACATGGCTTCATCCATCCTGAAATCCGGCATCGCGGCGGCCGCCGTGCTCCTGTCCGGCTGCATCGCGTCCAAGCCCGACCCGGTGCAGCAGGCGGCCGATGCCATGGTCGGGAAGCCGATCTCCGTCGCCATCCAGGCCTTCGGCCCGCCGACGCTGAACCTGCCGCCCTGCTCCTACTGCACCGACGGCGGCACCTATGCCTGGGACAACACCCGGATCTCGAAGCAGTGGCAGAGCCGATGGGTGCAGACCGGCACCGAGACCAGCCAGCGGGTCATCGGCCAGACGCAAGGCGGCCACGGCATCGCGCCGATGCTGATCACCGAGGACGTCACCACGCCGGTGGGCGAGAACCGCATGATGCAGGTCGACACCGTCGACTTCCTCTGCAACATCCAGGCCTTCACCGACATGAAGGACGTCATCAAGTCGATCGACGTCGTCGGCTGCACCAGCGCCGACCGATACTGAAGAGGCCCCCTCGGCCGCCCGTCACACCCATTTCATCGAGCTGTCATAGGTGCTCCGCCGCAGCCCCTCGACGGCATAGCGCAGGGCGTCGACGGCGTGGTTCTCGCGGTCCTCCAGCTCGGACAGGATCACGCCGGTCTTCGGGTCGGTGCGGTAGCTGTACAGCGCCAGCTCGTCGATCAGGTGCCGGCAGCGCGGATGCACCAGGATGTCGTGCGCCTTCAGGAACTCGACGCCCTCCTCGACCGACCCCGGCCCCTTGGTCGACCCCGTGATGGCGCCGAAGCCGTTGCGCTGCATGTAGCTGATCGTCTCCGGCCGGGCGCTGTCGGCGATGATCGGGCCTCGCCGCGCCCCCGGCACGGTGTCGAACAGCGCCGGCGTGCGGTCGATCTCGCAGCCGACCCGATAGGCCTCGTGGTCGACGAACAGCGTCCGGCCCAGCACGAAGCAGCGCACCAGCACGGTCGGGTCGCGGGCGAAGCCCCAGTCGGCGCCGAACAGGAAGCGGGCGTCGGCCGGCGTCTCGAACGCCTCCACCTTCCAGTTCTTGAACACCCGCGCCTCGCTGACCCGGCGATACCCGCCCAGCCAGACATGCTGGTGCTTCTCCGGGTCGCGCTGCCGGTCCCACTCCATCTCCGCCTTCAGCACCTCCGGGAAATGCGGGTTCTCGGTCCAGTTGGCCGGCACCAGCTCGCAATCGGGCGGCGGCGGGCCGCCGCGGAACAGCGCGTCGACCGGGTCGTCCGGCCGCACCGGGTTCCAGGAGAACCACAGCTCCGACCCCGGCTTGCGGATGGTCGGGCGCAGCAGGTCCAGGCTGCGGATCGACAGGGCCTGGGCCTCCTCGACCCAGGCGATGTCGTAGCCCTCCAGCGACTTGATGCTCTCGGCCGTGTGGTTCTGCATGCCCTGGAAGATGATCCGGCCGCCGCGCGGCGTCAGGATACGGTCGGCCTGCACCCGGAAGGCCGCGCCGACTCCCAGCGCCTGGATCTTGTCCTCGATCAGCCGCTTGACCGACTGGTCGAGCGAGCGCTGCACCTCGCGGATGCACACCGCCCGTACCGGCGCGGCCTCGACGCAGCGCCGCACCAGGAGCTCGGCGAAGACATGCGACTTGCCGGAGCCGCGCCCGCCATAGGCGGCCTTGTAGCGCGACCGCTCCAGCAGCGGCACGAAGGCGGATGGGAGATCGGGCGGCGGCAGGGTGAACGCCTCCGGCGCCGGCATCGCATCCACCATTGCCTCCGGGAACAGCCCGTCCTCGGTCAGCCCCTGGTGGCGGCAGAATTCCCGGGACGCCTGCCGCAGGTTCGGCAGCAGACGGGCGGCACGGCCCTTGACGGCGTCGGGGCGAAGGCACTCCGCGGCCGCGTCGATCAGCTTGCGCACCGCGTCATCGTGCGGGGCAGGCCCCTTCTCCCGCCGCCGTCGCTCGATCTCCTCGAAGCAGGCGAGCAGGATGTCGGGCTTGGTCAGTAGCGCGACGCCCTGGTGCCGGGCGTTGCTCCCCCTGTAGCCGACATGCTCGGCCGCGAGACTGGCATCGCCGAACCGCGTGAAATGCTGTGCGAACCGGCGCCAGCTCGGCTTGACCCAAATGGCCCATGGTGCGACCGCCGTCATTCTCGACCTCGCATGAAAAAACCCGCCACGGCGGGCCGGGCGGGCGCAACTGTCTGACTGTGCCTGAACCATGCCACGCGATGCGGCATCGCGTCAAGAACAAATAGGGAACATGAGCGGGTGGCGGCGGAGGCCTGCCGAAACTGCGCCGCCGCCGCGACCGTCCCGCCCGCGACCCACCATCGTGGTCCCGCCGCCCCGACTCCAGATCCTCCAAACGGATGACGCCCGCTCCGGCGATGTCGGCTACAGCTTCTGGACCGCCGCGCGTCGCGCCAGGCAGCGGCCCGGTGGGCCCGGCGGGCCATATTCGACGACATTGGAGAGAACGATATGCGCAGGATGTTCGCGGGATTCCTCTCGACCGCACTCTGCACCCTCGCCGCCGCCGTGCCGCCGGCGGGCGCCGCCACGCTGCAGACCGCGACGGTCAACGGGTCCGTCGCCGACCGGGTGTCATGGACGGATTCGATGGGCCGGGTCCGCACCGTGTCGCTCAAGCGCGAGGGCGAAGGGAATGCCGGCCATGGCGGCTATGCCGTGCAGATGACGTACCGCTACCTGAAGAACGGCGCCCAGACGACGATGACGATCAACCCGACCGATGCCGGCGACGGCTTCGGCTATTTCGTGGGGCACGAGCGCTACCGCCTGTTCTCCGACGGGTCGTCCGCCACCATCGCGGGCAAGATCTTCGGGGTCGACGACTCGCCGCTCGGCCGCGGCTTCGCGGTCACGCGCCGGGTCGTGCCGACCACGGCGGACCGCGTCATCCTCGAATACAAGACGACCTACCCGAAATACGGCACCCTCCTGCCCAACGGCATCGACCCGGACACCGGCGAGGACAGCCCGCCCCTCGGCACGAACCGGGCGCTGTTCAAGCGGTACGACCTGCCGGTGACCATCACCTGGTACTTCCAGGACGGCGCCACCCTGCCGCGGATCGTCACCCAGGTCAGCCTGGCGCCGGTCCCCGGCCCGGACCGGGTCAGCTTCGATCTGCGCGGCCCCTACGGCAAGATGAACTTCGACGCCGGCAGCCGGCCCATCGACCGGGTGATCTGGGGCGATCGCTACAAGTTCACGACGACCGCCGCCCCGCTGACCCGCAGCGTGGCCTGGACCTGGAACGCGCCGAACGCCGGCGCCCGCTTCAACTCCCTGCAGGCCGGCGGCTTCGAGATGGGCATGTTCGAGCCGAAGCCCTATGCGTCCTCCTCCATCCGCGACGGCTATTCGGAGGCACGCGGCAAGACCTCGGCCACCTACAATGGCGGCGAGGGGTGCCCGGACGGGGGCCAGACGCTGCCCTGCGACTGGGAATGGCCGTACCAGTCGTCGCAGTACGAGCTGCCCTACAGCAACCCCCTCGGCACCACGATCTCGGAGAAGATGGCCTGGGGCTCGACGCCCTATTACGGCACCAGCCTGACCTCGGTGTATGACGGCGTCCAGTCCGTCCCCTTCAACGGCTTCCCCACCAGCAAGGTCATCAGCTACGAGGTGTGCCTGGTCCTGGGGCTGCAGGCTGCGGGCGGCCTCACCAGCGGCATCGCCGCCCGGCCGCCCTCCGGCTACAAATGCGCCGCCAGGTGATCGCCGCGGCGGTGTCCCTGCAGTTCGGATCCGTGCGGGGGCGCCCGGCCATGGGCGTCCCCACCGCGATGCGCAATCCGAAGGCCTGGGGCTGACAATGGCGAGCCCCGCGCGAGGTCGCCGAGCCGCAGCCGGCGGCGTGATCCGGGGGTCTTCGCGGATGCGGCCTCCGCAAAGGTCACCGTGTCTTGCTCGGACCGGTTCGAACGCCGGAGCCGCCACCCCCTCTTCCGCGCGGGCGGGGCGGGGGCGGTGCTCCGGCGCTGGCCTCTCGTCAGGCGGCCGCCTGGACCGCGGACAGCTTCCAATCGGCGCGGTTGGTCCGGGCGAAGGTCCAGATCTCGACGGTCTCGGTCGGCTTCTCGGCGTCGCCCTCGACGATCCGCCCGGTCGCGCGGTCGCGCGTGGCATCGACGCTCGAATACCGCATCGCGACGGTCGCATAGTCGGTGTCGCCCTCGCGCCAGGATTCGGCCAGATCGCCCTGCAGCAGGCGGACGTCCGAAACTTCGTTCCGCACGCCGCGGGTGGCGTTCTCGCCGAGCTCCTCGGCGAAGTACGACATGACCTCCGGGGTCGTGCGGGCGCGCAGGCCGGCGAAGTCCTCCGCCCCGTGGGCGGCCTGGATCTCGCCGAGCAGCCGCTCGAAGGCATCGAAGTCCGAACGGCCGAGGCCGACCTCGTCCCGCGGCGCCCCTTCCCGTGGTGCAGCGCGCGCGGAGCTTTCCGGCTGCCGGGGCCGCCCCGAACCCGCGAGCCCCGGGACGGGACCGCCGGCAGCCTCGCCGCCCATGGCGGACATGGCCGGGCCGGCATAGGCCGGGCGGCCCGCGGGGCCGGCGCGGCCGAAGACGCGCCGGAACGCCATCACCGCCAGGACGACCAGGCCGATCTGCAGCACCAGCCCGATCAACCCGGCTGCGCCGCCGAAGCCGTGGCCGAGCAGCATGCCGACGAGGCCGCCCAGCGCCAGGCCGCCGAGGATGCCGCCGAAGCCGCCGAACCGGCCGGCCGCCGGGCTCTGCACGCCGGCCATCGGCTGCGCCTGGCCCGGCTGGGCCGCCTGAGTCCGCGGTGTCATGGTCCGGTCGATCGGCGCCGCCGTGCCGGGCGCGGTGGGCGTGGCGGGTGGCGCCTGGAAGGTCCGCTCGCCGCGGCTGCCGAAGCCGCCCGAGTTCACGCGGCGGGCGTCGGCCTGGTCGACCGCGACCAGGAGCACGCCCAGCCCGAGGACGAGGCTGGCGACGAGTCTGCCGAAGCGGCTGCGGAAGGGGCTCATCTCTGGTCCGGGACCCATGCTGTTCTCGATGCCTGTCCCATATGGGGAGCCGCGCCTGCCGATTTGAGGGGGTGCTCCGGGCCCGGGCCGGCCGTCCCCGATCGGGGACGGCCGGCGTCGATCAGGCGGCCCTGATCAGCCCCAGCTGGGTCAGCGCGGCCACGCCGTCGTCGAGGCCGATCTCCTCCACGATCCTGCCGTCCAGCACCTTCAGCACCGTGATGCCGGTGAAGTGCATGCTGCGGCCGGTCGCGGCCGGCAGGCCGCCGATCAGGAAGTCGTCGAAAGCCGGGCCGGTATGGGTGCCGCCGCCCTCCCATCGGCCGACGACATGGTCGCCCTCGGCGATCAGCTCCGCCGTGCCCCGGAAGGCGAGATCGGGGAACGCGGCGCGGAAACCGCGCATGAACGCCTTGATGTCGTCGCGGCCGCGGCGGGGTTCGTGCAGCGAGTACTGCAGCAGCATGTCCGGCGCGGCGATCTCGTCGACGACCGCGAGGTTGACGTCCCGGCCCCAGAACTCGGTGAACCAGCGGCCGACGACGGCCTTGTTGTCCGCTTCCTTGCCCATCGCGATGGATCCTTCCGTTCCGTGCGGATCATCGAAACCGCTCGATGACCTGGGCGGAGGATGGGCCCCGGGCCGCCCTGCCGAACTCCGGTTGTTGCCGTGCAATCGGGAGGCAAGGGCAGCCACATCCTCGCTCCCGCCGGGCGAGGGCCGGCCGGCTGAAAATGCACTGTCGCCGTAATTCCACGAAGTTATTCGTCACAAGTTCCATAAATATATAGAAACTTCCAAATATTGCTCCAGGCGAGGCGGAAGGTTACTATAAAAATCTGGACTCTATCTCGTCCAGTCTAACATTATTGTAGGAGACCTCCCTTGGGACAAGCGTTTGGAATCATAGTATGCAAATATGGAAGTGTCGAAGGTGGATCTTCTGGAAATTTTACAATGAAGAAAACGGGACCCGGCACATTTTTGATTAGATTGAGTGATCCTGGATCCAATCTTCCGATTGTGTCCGCCCTTCCATGCGACGGCTACATGTCTGCCGCGGTCATTCTTGGAACCGTATCTCCTGAATATTTTTACCTCCAACGGGATACGCAGGCGAAGGAGGCACAAAACAGGAGGATATCGACTGGCTGCACTTCACGGCCATTTGGGCATAGCAGCTGCAAAACACGCCGCAAGCTGGTTGCCCCTACCGCCCGGGGTAACGGAACAATTCGTAATTCGAATTCGGTGACAGTGCGCCTTTAGGGACGGCCGGGCCACGCGCCCCGTGCCTGCCTCCTACCCCACCATCTCCGCATGGTGGCACGCCACCTCGCGCCCATCCACCGCCCGCAGCTCCGGCCGGTCCACGCTGCATACATCCGTCGCATACGGGCACCTGCGGTGGAACGCGCACCCCGGCGGCGGGTTCAGGGGCGAGGGCAGCTCGCCCTTCAGCACCACGCGCTCGGCCCGCTTGGCCGGGTCGACGAAGGGGGTCGAGGCCAGCAGCGCCTTGGTGTAGGGGTGGCGCGGATGGCGGAAGATCGCTTGCCTGGTGCCGTGCTCCACCGGCCGTCCCAGATACATCACCACCAGGTCGTCGGCGATGTGCTCCACCACCGACAGGCCGTGGCTGATGAACAGATAGGCCAGGCCGAACTCCTCCTGCAAATCCATCAGCAGGTTCAGCACCTGGGCCTGGATCGAGACGTCCAGCGCCGAGACCGGCTCGTCCGCCACCACCACCTTCGGCCGCAGCATCAGCGCCCGGGCGATGGCGATGCGCTGGCGCTGCCCGCCCGAGAACATGTGCGGATAGCGGTCGACATGCTCGGGGCGCAGGCCGACCTTCGACAGCATCGCCTCGGCCGCCTGCCGCCGCTCCGCCGCCTTCATGCCGGTGTTGATCCTCAGCGGCTCCTCCAGGATCGCGCCCACCTTCTTGCGCGGGTTCAGCGACCCGTAGGGGTCCTGGAACACGATCTGCACCGCCCCGCGCAGGCGCCGGCGCTGCTCCCGGTCGGCCGTCGCCACCGGGATGCCGTCGATCGTGAGGTCGCCGTCCGTCGGCGGCTCGATCATGGTGACGACGCGGGCGAGGGTGGACTTGCCGCAGCCGCTCTCGCCCACCACGGCCAGGGTCTTGCCGGCCTCCAGCGTGAACGACATCTCGGTCAGGGCGCGCAGCGTCCGCGCCGCCTTGAAGGGCGAGGTCTTGACCTCGTAGAAGCGGCTCAGCTGCCGCGCTTCGACGACGGGGGGATGGGAGGGGGCGCTCACGAATGCACCTCCTGCAGGGGGTTGAAGCAGCGCGTGCGGCCGTCCCGGTCGGGCGACAGCTCCGGGTGCTGGGCCCGGCAGCGGTCCAGCACGTTGCGGCAGCGCGGGTTGAACAGGCAGCCGGCCGGCCGGTCATAGGGGCCGGGCACCACGCCGGGGATGGTCGGCAGGCGGCGGTGGCCGGCGCTGCGCTCCGGCAGCGCCTCCAGGAGGGCGCCGGTATAGGGGTGGCGCGGCCGGCCGAACAGGCCGCCGACCATGCGCTCCTCCACCAGCTCGCCGGCATACATCACGTTCACGCGCTGCGCCGTCTCGGCCACCACGCCCATGTCGTGGGTGATCAGCACCAGCGCCATGCCCTGGTCGCGCTGCAGGTCCGCCAGCAGCTGCAGGATCTGGGCCTGGATGGTCACGTCCAGCGCCGTGGTCGGCTCGTCGGCGATCAGCAGCTTCGGCCGGCAGGCGATCGCCATGGCGATCATCACCCGCTGGTTCATGCCGCCCGACAGCTGGTGCGGGAAGGCGTCGATCCGGGTCTCCGGCGCCGGGATGCCGACCTGCGAGAGCAGCTGGATGGTGCGCTCGCGCCGGGCGCGGCGGCTGCCGCCCTCATGCACCTTCAGCGCCTCCATGATCTGGAAGCCGACGGTGAAGCAGGGGTTCAGGCTGGTCATCGGCTCCTGGAAGATCATCGCCATGTCCTTGCCGATGATCTTGCGGCGCTGGCGCGGCGACAGCTTCAGGAGGTCGTGCCCGTCGAAGCTCAGATGGTCGGCGGTGACCTTGCCGGGGAAGGCCACCAGCCCCATCAGCGCCAGCATGGTGACGGACTTGCCGGAGCCGGATTCGCCGACGATGCCCAGGATCTCGCCGGGATCGATCGACAGGTCGAGGCCGGAGACGGCGCGGAACAGTCCCTTGCCGGCCGGGAACTCGACCGTCAGGTTGCGGATGTCGAGCAGGGCCATGTCAGCGCTTCAGTCTCGGGTCCAGGGCGTCGCGCAGGCCGTCGCCCAGCAGGTTGAAGGCCAGCACCGTGATCAGGATGGCCAGGCCGGGGAAGGTCACCACCCACCAGGCGCGCTGCAGGAACTGCAGCGACGAGGCCAGCATGGTGCCCCATTCCGGCGTCGGCGGCTGGGCGCCGAGGCCGAGGAAGCCCAGCGCCGCGGCGTCCAGGATGGCGGTGGAGAAGCCGAGCGTCGCCTGCACGATCAGCGGCGCCATGCAGTTCGGCAGGATGGTCGCGAACATCAGCCGCAGCGTGCCGGCGCCGGCGACGCGCGAGGCGGTGACGTAGGGCCTTCGGATCTGGCTCAGCACCGCGGCGCGCATCAGCCGGGAGTAGTGCGGCAGGGTCACGATCGAGACCGCGACCATGGCGTTGACCAGGCCGGGCCCGAGGATGGCGACGACGACGATCGCCAGCAGCAGGCTGGGCAGAGCCAGCATGATGTCGAGCAAACGCATTACCGCCGTATCGACCAGCCCGCCGAAGAAGCCCGCGGCCAGGCCCAGCAGCAGGCCCATGGCCAGCGACAGCGTCACCACGATCAGGCCTATCATCATGGAAAGGCGCGCGCCGTGAATCAGGCGCGAGAGGATGTCGCGGCCGATGTCGTCGGTGCCCAGCGGATAGGCCAGCGTGCCGCCGTCCTGCCAGAAGGGCGGCACCAGGAAGGCGGTGCGGTCCTGGTCGATCGGCGAATGCGGCGCGACGACATCGGCGAAGATCGCGACCAGCGCGATCAGCACGATCACGATCAGCCCGGCCAGCGCGCCCTTGTTGGCGCTGAAGGACCGCCAGAACTCCAGGAACGGCCCGGGCGGCTTCGACACCGAGGCTGGGGTCGGGGCGTAGGTGGTCATGACCGGATCGCCGGCGAAGAACGGCGTGTTGCCGCGGCCGGTCGGGGCGGGGTCGGGGGTTGTGCTCATCGGCTTACTTCACGTGCCGGATGCGGGGGTCGAGCAGGCCGTAGGCCAGGTCGACCAGGAGGTTGACGACGATCACCAGCGTGGCCACCAGCAGCACGCCGCCCTGCAGCGTCGGGTAGTCGCGGCGGTTGATCGCCTCGACCAGCCATTTGCCGACGCCGGGCCAGGCGAACACCGTCTCGGTCAGGATCGCGCCGCCCAGGAGCGTGCCGACCTGCAGGCCGATCACGGTGACGACCGGGATCAGGGCGTTGCGCAGGGCGTGCAGGCCGATCACCCGCTTGACGCCCAGCCCCTTGGCCCGGGCGGTGCGGATATAGTCCTCGCTCAGCACTTCCAGCATGGCCGACCGGGTCATGCGCGCGATCACGGCGAGCGGGATGGTGCCGAGCACGATGGTCGGCAGGATCAGCGCGCGCAGGGCCGAGACGAAGGCGCCCTTCTCGTCCGAGAACAGGCTGTCGATCAGCATGAAGCCGGTGTCCGGCTCGACATAGTACAGGGCCGAGATCCGGCCGGAGACCGGGGTCCAGCCGAGGCCGACCGAGAAGATCAGGATCAGCAGCAGCCCCCACCAGAAGATCGGCATGGAATAGCCGGTCAGGCTGGCGCCCATGATGCCGTGGTCGATGGGGGAGGATCGGTTGGTCGCGGCCAGGATGCCGGCGGGGATGCCCAGCACCACGGCGAAGATCATGGCGCAGAGGCCGAGCTCCAGCGTCGCCGGGAACAGCTTCAGGAACTCGCTCAGCACCGGCCGCCGGGTGGTGGTCGAGGCGCCGAGGTCGCCCTGCAGCACCTGGCCGATATAGGAGACGAACTGCACCGACACCGGCCGGTCCAGGCCCATCTCGTGCATCAGCTCGGCGTGGCGCTCGGGCGAGATGCCGCGCTCGCCGGCCCGCACCTGCACCGGGTCGCCGGGCACCGCCCGGATCAGGAAGAAGCTGAGGGCGGTGATCCCCAGGAAGGTGATCGCCGCCATGGCGAAGCGGGTCAGGATGAAGCGGAGCATGATGCCATCGGGTAACGGATGCCGGGCCGGAAAAGACGCGGGCGGAGGAGCATCCCCCTGCTCCCCCGCCCGGCTCCCCCTTACCTCTTGTTATTCGGTGATGTCGACACCGCTGAAGTCGTGCCGGCCGAACGGGCTGATCACGTAGCCGGAGACCTCCTTGCGGGTCGGCTCGAACACCACCGAATGCGCGATCGGCAGCCACGGCGCCTGGTCGTGGAAGATCACCTGGGCTTGCTCGTACAGCTTGGTGCGCTCGGCCTGGTCCGAGATCGACTTGGCCTTCTTGATAAGCGCCTCGAAATCCTGGTTGCACCACTTTGCAATATTCGACCCGCCTTCGCGCGCCGCATCGCAGCCCAGCAAGTTGTTCAGGAAGTTGTCGGGGTCGCCGTTATCACCAGTCCAGCCCAGCTGCGCCATCTGATGCTCGCCGGCCTGGGCGCGCTTCCGGTATTCGCCCCATTCGTACGAAACGATCTTGCTCTTGATCCCCAGCTTCTCCAGGTCGGACTGGATCAGCTCGGCGATGCGCTGGGCGTTCGGGTTGTACGGGCGCTGCACCGGCATGGCCCACAGGTCAGTCTCGAAGCCGTTCGGATAGCCGGCATCGGCCAGCAGCTTCTTCGCCGCCTCGGGGTCGTACTTATACTCCGGGACGCTGTCGTTGTAGGACCAGATGGTCGGCGGGATCGGGTTCTTCGCCGCCTGGCCGGCGCCCTGGTACACGGCGTCCAGGATCGCCTGCTTGTTCACCGCCATGTTGACGGCCTGGCGCACGCGCACGTCGTCGAACGGCTTCTTGCCGACGTTGAAGGCCAGGTAGCCGGTGTTCAGCCCCGGCTGGGTCAGCACGTTCAGCGCCGGGTCCTTCTGCATCGCCGGCACGTCGGCCGGGTTCGGATAGGGCATGACGTGGCATTCGCCGGCCTTCAGCTTGGCGTAGCGCACCGCCGCGTCCGGGGTGATGGCGAAGACCAGGTTGTCGATCTTCTCCTTGCCGCTCCAGGCCTGGTCGAAAGCCTTGTAGCGGATCAGCGCGTCCGGCTGGTATTGCACGAACTGGAAGGACCCGGTGCCGATCGGCACCTGGTCGACCTGCTCCGGCGTGCCGGCCTTCATCATCGCATCGGCGTATTCGGCCGACAGGATCGACGAGAACTCCATCGCCAGGTCGGCCAGGAACGGTGCTTCCGGCTTGGTCAGGGTGAACTTCACCGTGTGGTCGTCGACCTTGTCGATCGACTTCAGCAGGTCGGGGAAGCTCATGTCGTTGAAGTAGTCGTACGACCCGCCGGACACCTTGTGGTACGGGCTGTCTTCCTTCCACATCCGGTTGAAGGTGAACAGCACGTCGTCGGCGTTGAAGTCGCGGGTCGGCGTGAACTTGTCGTTCGAATGCCACTTCACCCCCTTGCGGAGGTGGAAGGTGTAGACCGTGCCGTCGTCCGAGATGTCCCAGGATTCGGCCAGGCCGGGCTCGGTCTTGGTCGTGCCCTTGGTGAACTCGATCAGGTGGTCGTAGATCGGTCCGGACGCGTCGAAGCTGGTGCCGGTGGTGTTGATCTGCGGATTGAAATTCTCCGGGCTGCCCTCGGAGCAATAGACCAGCGTCTTGGCCTCGGCGGACAACGCCATCCCCGCGACGAGGACGAGCGCCATCGCCGTGGCGGACAGGTAACGGGACATGAAACTCTCCCCTATGGTGATCCTTCGGCCCGGGCTTGCCGCATAGCTGTATTGCCCAAACCGTGGGTTGCAGGGGATTACCGCAGGGGCAGGGGGTGATGTCAACTGGCCGGTTATGTCGGGCAAATTGAATCGGTTCCCAATATAGGCTCGCCCCGATGCTGCTTCCGGCGGATCGTAACTTGGGCGGCGGAAAAAGAAGCGGACGGGAAAGCAGGCCGCTGCTTTCCCGTCCGTTTGTTGCTCACTCTGCGATGTCGACGCCGCGGAAGTCGTGCAGCCCGACCGGGATGATCTTGTAGCCCGAGACCTCCTTGCGGATCGGCTCATAGACCACCGAATGCGCGATCGGCAGCCACGGGGCCTGGTCGTGGAAGATCACCTGGGCCTCTTCGTACAGCTTGGCGCGCTCGGCCTGGTCGGCCGTGGCCTTGGCCTTCTGGATCAGCGTCTCGAAATCCTGGTTGCACCACTTCGCGATGTTGCTTCCGCCTTCGCGAGCGGCATCGCAGCCCAGCAGGTTGTTGAAGAAGTTGTCCGGGTCGCCGTTGTCGCCCGACCAGCCCATCTGCGCCATCTGGTGCTCGCCGGCCTGGGTGCGCTTGCGATACTCGCCCCACTCGTACGAAACGATCTTGGTCTTGATGCCGATCTTGGCCAGGTCGGCCTGGATCAGCTCGGCGATGCGCTGGGCGTTCGGGTTGTAGGGGCGCTGCACCGGCATGGCCCACAGGTCGCTCTCGAAGCCGTCGGCGTAGCCGGCGTCGGCCAGCAGCTTCTTCGCCGCCTCCGGGTCGTATTTGTAGTCCTGGATGCTGTCGTTGTAGGACCAGATGGTCGGCGGGATCGGGTTCTTCGCCGCCTGGCCGGTGCCCTGGTACACCGCCTCCAGGATCGCCTGCTTGTTCACCGCCATGTCGACGGCCTGGCGCACGCGGACGTCGTCGAACGGCTTCTTGGTGACGTTGAAGGCCAGGTAGCCGGTGTTCAGCCCGGGCTGGCTCAGCACGTTGAGGTTCGGGTCCTTCTGCATCGCCGGCAGGTCGGCCGGGTTCGGATACGGCATGACGTGGCATTCGCCGGCCTGCAGCTTGGCATAGCGCACCGCCGCATCCGGGGTGATGGCGAAGACCAGGTTGTCGATCTTCTCGCGGCCGCTCCAGGCCTCGTCGAAGGCCTTGTAGCGGATCAGCGCGTCCGGCTGGTACTGCACGAAGCGGAACGGGCCGGTGCCGATCGGCACCTGGTCGACCTGCTCCGGCGTCCCCGCCTTCATCATCGCGTCGGCATATTCCGCCGACAGGATCTCGGCGAAGTTCATCGCCATGTTGGCGATGAAGGGCGCCTCCGGCTTGGTCAGGGTGAACTTCACTGTATAGTCGTCGACCTTGTCGATCGCCTTCAGCAGCGTGGGCATGCCCATGTCGCCGAAGTAGTCGTACGATCCGCCCGACACCTTGTGGTAGGGGCTGTCCTCCTTCCACATCCGGTTGAACGAGAACAGCACGTCGTCGGCGTTGAAGTCGCGTGTCGGCGTGAAATTCTCGTTCGAGTGGAACTTGACGCCCTTGCGCAGATGGAAGGTGTAGACGGTGCCGTCGTCCGACACGTCCCAGGACTCGGCGAGCGCGGGGACCACCTTGGTGGTGCCCTTCTCGAACGCCACCAGCCCGTCATAGACCGGCAGCGCCGCGTCGAAGCTGGTGCCGGTGGTGTTGATCTGCGGGTTGAAGTTCTCCGGGCTGCCTTCGGAGCAGTAGACCAGCGTCTTGGCCTCGGCCGACGCGGCCATCCCCGCGGCGAGGGCCAGCGCCATCGCCGTGGCGGACAGGAAGCGGGACATCGGGGTTCTCTCCCTAAAACGGTCGGGCGCCGGTCGCGGCGCCCAGGTTGCGGGGATTACCGCAACCCGGGGGTACGCTGTCAATCCGCGCCCGGGAATCCGCCCGCCGCAACCGTTCCGGACGAGACGGTCAGGCATTAAGTCCGTCGCGACTCGCGCTCACTCCTGCCCCCTTCACTCCTGCATGTCGACGCCGCGGAAGTCGTGGATCCGCACCGGGGTGATGACGTAGTCCAGCACCTCCTTGCGGATCGCCTGGTACTCGACCGAATGGGCGATCGGCAGCCATGGCGCCTGGTCGTGGAAGATCACCTGGGCCTGCTCGTACAGCCTGGTGCGCTCGGCCTGGTCGGCGGTGGCCTTGGCCTTCTGAATGAGTTTTTCGAAATCCTGATTGCACCACTTCGAAATGTTCCCGCCGCCTTCCCGAGCGGCGTCGCAGCCGAGGAGATTGTTGAAGAAGTTGTCCGGATCGCCGTTGTCGCCGCCCCAGCCGAACTGCGCCATCTGGTGCTCGCCGGCCTGCGCCCGCTTCCGATACTCGCCCCACTCGAACGAAACGATCTTCGCCCGGATCCCGACCTTGGCCAGGTCGGCCTGCATCAGCTCGGCGATGCGCTGGGCGTTCGGATTGTAGGGGCGCTGCACCGGCATGGCCCACAGGTCCGTGTCGAAGCCGCCGGCCAGGCCGGCCTCGGCCAGCAGCGTCTTCGCCGCCTCGGGGTCGTAGGGATAGTCCTGGACGCCGTCGTTGTAGGACCAGATGGTCGGCGGGATCGGGTTCTTCGCCGCCTGGCCGGTGCCGCGGTAGACGGCGTCGAGGATCGCCTGCTTGTTCACCGCCATGTTGATGGCGCGGCGGACGCGCACGTCGTCGAACGGCTTCTTGGTGACGTTGAAGGCCAGGTAGCCGGTGTTCAGCCCGGGCTGGCCGATCACCGTCACCGCCGGGTCCTGCTGCATCGCCGCCAGGTCGGCCGGGTTCGGCGACGGGATCACCTGGCACTCGTTGGCCTTCAGCTTGGCGTAGCGGACCGAGGCGTCGGGGGTGATGGCGAAGACCAGCGTGTCGATCTTCTCCCGCCCGCTCCAGGCCTCGTCGAAGGCCTTGTAGCGGATGATCGCGTCCGGCAGGTACTGGACGAAGCGGAACGGCCCGGTGCCGATCGGGATCTGGTCGACATCCTCCGGCGTGCCGGCCTTCATCATCGCATCGGCATATTCCGCCGACAGGATCTGGGCGAAGTTCATCGCCATGTCGGCCAGGAACGGCGCCTCCGGCCGGGTCAGGGTGAAGCGGACGGTGGTGTCGTCGACCTTGTCGATCGCCTTCAGCAGGGTCGGCATCCCCATGTCGCCGAAGTAGTCGTAGGAGCCGCCGGAGACCTTGTGGTAGGGGCTGTCCTCCTTCCACATCCGGTTGAACGAGAACAGCACGTCGTCGGCGTTGAAGTCGCGCGTCGGCGTGAAGGCCTCGTTCGAATGCCACTTCACGCCGCGGCGCAGGTGGAAGGTGTAGACCGTGCCGTCATCCGACACCTCCCAGGATTCGGCCAGGGCCGGCACCACCTTGGTGCCGCCGCGCTCGAACGCCACCAGCCCGTCATAGACCGGCACCGAGGCGTCCAGGCTGGTGCCGGTGGTGTTGATCTGCGGGTTGAAGTTCTCCGGGCTGCCCTCGGAGCAGTAGACCAGCGTCTTGGCCTCGGCCGAGGCCGCGCCGGCCGCCAGGACCAGCGCCAGCGCCGTGGCGCTGAGGAAACGGGACATGAAGCTCTCCCAGTTATTGTTTGGTGGTGGGGCGGCTCAAGCCGCCCGGTCGGGATACAGCCCGGCCAGACCCTCCCGGCTGGCGGGGCAGACGCCGCGCTCGGTGATCAGCCCGGTGACGTAGCGCGCCGGGGTGACGTCGAAGGCCCAGTTGGCGGCGGCGCTGCCCTCCGGCAGGATGCCGACCGTCTCGATCCGCCCGTCCGCGGTGCGGCCGGTGATGTGGGTCAGCTCGCGCGCGTCGCGCTGCTCGATCTCGATCTGGCGGATGCCGTCGGTCAGGGTCCAGTCGATCGTGGTGTAGGGCAGGGCGACATAGAACGGCACGCCGTTGTCATGCGCCGCCAGCGCCTTCAGATAGGTGCCGATCTTGTTGCACACGTCGCCGGTCGCGGTGGTGCGGTCGGTGCCGACGATGCACAGATCGACCAGGCCGTGCTGCATCAGATGGCCGCCGACATTGTCGGCGATCACGGTGTGGGGCACCCCGTGGCCGCCGAGCTCGAAGGCGGTGATGCTGGCGCCCTGGTTGCGCGGCCGGGTCTCGTCGACCCAGACATGCACCGGCACGCCGCCGTCATGCGCCATGTAGATCGGGGCGAGCGCGGTACCCCAGTCGACCGTCGCCAGCCAGCCGGCGTTGCAATGGGTCAGCACGTTCAGGCGGTCCGGCCGGCCCTTCTTCTCCCAGATCTCGCGGAACACGGCCAGGCCGTGCTCGCCGATGGCGCGGCAGGTGGCGACGTCGTCGTCGCAGATCTCGGCGGCGCGGCGATAGGCGGCGGCCACCCGCTCCGCCGGCTTCAGGGCCGCCACCCGGCCGCGCACATCGTCCAGCGCCCAGCGCAGGTTGACTGCGGTCGGGCGGGTGGCCAGCAGCCGGTCATAGGCACCGGCCAGGGCGGCGTCGGACGGGTCGGCGCGCAGCGCCAGCGCCAGGCCGTAGGCGCCGGTGGCGCCGATCAGCGGCGCGCCGCGCACCTGCATGCTGCGGATGGCGTGGGCCGCCTGGTCCTCGGTCTCCAGCACCACCGTCTCGAAGCCGTGCGGCAGCCTGGTCTGGTCGATGATCACCACCCGCCAGCCATCCTCGGCCGGCCAGATGGTGCGATAGGACGTCCCATCAATTTTCATGGCTCAACCCTCGCGGAAGACGGTCTCGGCCGCGTGGCGCAGATCGGCCGGGCCGGTGAAGCGGTCGCGCTCGACCAGGAAGGCGCGGGCCAGGTGCAGCGCCTTGGTCTCGCAGGCGGCGCGCAGATCCGGGTCGGCGATGGTCTCGAGGTCGGCGACATGGGCCAGCCCCAGGATGCGGCGGACCATCTTGGCGCCGGCGAAGCCGACCGTGTCGCGGAACAGCCGGGCCATGGTGGCGCGGCGGTGGGCGTCCAGCGCCAGGGCGCCGTCGCCGTCGGCGAACAGGTCGCGGCTGAAGGCGTCGCCCGTGTTCTCGGCCCGCCACAGCTCCAGGAAGCGCTTTTCGAAGCCGGCCCAGATCGCCTCGGCCTGGACCAGCAGCCAACTGCGATAGCCGGCCCGGTCGTCCGCCGCCGTCGCGTGGCCTCCTTGAGCGAAATAGGCCAGGAAGAAATTGGCCAGCAGGGCGCCGATGTCGAAGCCCATCGGGCCGTAGAAGGCGAATTCCGGGTCGATGGCGCGGCTGTCCGCCTCGGTCACCATGATCGACCCGGTGTGCAGGTCGCCATGCACCAGCGCCTCGGCCCGGGTCAGGAAGGCCCATTTCAGCTCCTGCACCGCCACCTTGGCGGCGGCGTCGGCGCGGAACTCGGCGGCGATGCCGTCCAGCTGCGGCGTGGTCCAGCGGTTCAGCTTCGCGATCCGGTACGGGTCGGTGAAGACCAGATCCTCGGTGATCCGGCACAGCGCGGTGTTGCCGCAGAACGGCGCCATCTTCGCCTTCTTCTCGGCGGCGGGCGCGTGCAGGTCCGAGGTCTTGAACAGCGTCTGGGCCAGGAACTCCGCCATGTGCCCGGCCAGCAGCGGATAGCGGGTGCCGGCAATCAGCCCCTTGCGCAGGATGATGTGCGGCGTCAGCCACTCCATCACGATCAGCGCCATGGCCGCATCGAAATGGAAAAGCTTCGGCAGCAGATGCGGCACGTGGCTCGCCTGCTCGGACAGGGCGTGCCACTCGTACCAGGCGCGGTCCAGCGGCAGCGGCCAGCTGTCGCCGACCAGCCGGACATAGGGCAGGGCCTGCTTGACCACGACGCCGTCCAGGGGGCCGCCGGCGGAGCCGCGGACGATGAACACCAGGTTCAGGTTGCCGTCGCCGACCTCGGTGACGTGCCAGCCGGCCGGGTCGCCGCCCAGCCGGTCGCGGATCGCCGGCAGCGTGGCGAGATAGGGCCGGATCGAGGCCTCGTCCAGCGGCCGGTAGTCCGGCCCGCCGGTCAGCCGGCTCTCCTCACTCATGCTTCAGCCTCCGCCGCGGTCTTGCTCTTGGGCGGGGCGGAGTGTCGGAAGCCGGCTCCCCTGCTGTCAAGCGCGGCGCGGCCGGTCAGGCCACCGGCCGGACCGGGACCGCCTGCGCCCGCTCCGGCCGCGGTTCCTCCGCCGTCGAGTAGTCGACCCTGAGGTCGCTCTCGCTGGTCTCCGGTCCCCACCAGACGGCGGCGACCGTGATCAGCGACAGCGCGATGACGTAGAGCGCGACGCCCCAGGGCGCCCCGTCGAACCAGATCACCAGCATCGCCGACAGGGCCGGGGCGGGGCCGCCGGCCAGGATCGACCCCAGCTCGCGCGCGAAGGCGAAGCCGCTGAAGCGCAGCCGCGGCCCGAACAGCTCGGCGAAATAGGCGGCCTGCGGCCCGAACATGGCGCCGCCGCCGATGCCCATGATCAGCACGAAGGCCAGCAGGATGGCGGTGGTGTCGCCGGTGTTCAGCATCATGAAGAAGGGCACGGCGAACACCGCCGAGAACAGCGCCCCGCCCATATAGACCGGCCGCCGCCCGACCTTGTCCGACAGCCAGCCGAAGAACAGGATGCCGAAGATCTCGGCGAAGTTGCCGCCGAACACCCCCAGCAGCGCCACGTCGCGCGGCAGGTGCAGGGTGTTGATGATGTAGCTGAGGCCGAAGACCGGGAACAGGTAGCCCAGGCCGTTCTCCGCCATCCGCGCCCCGACCACGACCGCGAAGTTGCGCGGGTGGCGGCGCAGCGCGGCCAGGGCCGGCGCGCGGATCGGCGGCTGGCGCTCCTGCGTCTCGGCGAAGACCGGGGTCTCGTCGATCCGCATGCGGATGAACACGCCGAAGCCCAGCAGCAGCAGGCTGATCAGGAACGGGATGCGCCAGCCCCAGGCCAGCAGGTCCTCGTGCGGCAACAGGGTGACCAGCCCGAACACGCCGGCGGCCAGCAGGTTGCCGATGGTCACGCCCATCGGCGCGAAGCTGCCGAAGAAGCCGCGCCGCCCGTCCGGCGCGTATTCCACCGCCAGCAGCACCGCGCCGCCATATTCGGCGCCGGCCCCAAGCCCCTGCAGCAGGCGCATCAGCACCAGCAGCATCGGCGCCCACAGCCCGATCTGGTCGTAGGTCGGCAGGAGGCCGATCAGGAAGGTGCTGCCGCCGACCATCAGGATGGTGATGACCAGCACCGGCTTGCGCCCCCAGCGGTCGCCGAGATGACCGAACAGAAGCCCGCCGAAGGGCCGCGCCAGGAAGCCGACCCCGAAGGTCGCCAGCGACACCAGCATGCCGGTGCTGGGGTCGAATTTCGGGAAGAACAGCTCGCCGAACACCAGGGCGGCGGCGGTGCCGTAGATGAAGAAATCGTACCATTCGAGCGCCGAGCCCACGGCCGCGGCGAACATGACCCGGGTCAGCGGCCGCTTCGCGCCCGCCCCCTGCGGGGGTGCATTTCCCATGGGACGTCCCTCTCCCTTGGTCCGGCTCGGGCCGGTTATTGATGGTTCAAGCCGCCCGGCCCCGTGCGGGACCGGGCTCTGCTCAGGCCGCGGTCTTGCGGTCCGCGAAGTAGCGCGACTTGGCCGTGCTCTGGTTCTCGTAGATCGAGCCCTGGCGCGGCGCCGGCGGCAGCGGCATGCGCACCGGCACATCGGCCAGCCGCGGCGCGATGGTCGGCTCGCCCGCCACGATACGGCTGTCGAATTCCGCCAGGTCCGGCACCCCCATCAGCGGCCAGGCATCGGCCGCGGCGAACTCGTACAGCAGCAGCACGCGCGGCTTGTCCGAGGTGTTCTGGGCCGAGCCGTGCACGGCTCGGACATGGTGGAAGCTCATCGACCCGGCGCGGCCGACCGCCGGCACCGCGCGGCCGAAGTCCAGGCCGCAGGCCTCCGGGTCCATGGCGCCGCAGAAATAGCCGTCGGAATGGTGGTCGTGGACCGGGCCCTGATGCGTGCCGGGCAGCACCAGCATCGCCCCGTTCTCGACCGTGCAGTCGTCCAGCATCACGCCGACGGCCAGGATGTCGTCGTTGGTGTGCGGGTAGAAGGCCCAGTCCTGGTGCCATTCGACCGGCGACCCGAACTGAGGCGACTTCAGGTTGATCTTCGACCCGTGCAGCCGGACGCCCGGCCCCAGCAGCCGCTGCAGGATCGCCACCAGCCGGGGCGACCGGGCGATGTCCCGGAACAGCTTGTGGTGCCTGTGCGGCGTCTTGATCCGCCGGACCCGCGGCGCCTCGGGCGTGTGCCCGGGCTCCAGGTCGTAGACATCGGTGTGCGCCGTGACCGTGCGTGAGCCGTCGATGAACTCGGCCACCACCCGCCGGGCCTCGGCCAGCTGCGCCGCGTCCAGCACGTCCTCGACCACCAGAAGCCCGTCCCTGCGGTAGGCGGCGACCTGTTCGTCCGTGACCATGGCGTTTCTCCCCTGGATTCGGTAGCGCTACCGTGACGGAACGGTAGCGCTACCGCCAAAGCTCGTCAACGCCTGCGGCCCGGCTTGCAAATCGCAGCGGCTTCGCTTCAAGGTCAGCGCCATGCGAGACGACACAGCAGCGAAACCGGGCCGGAAGCCGCGCATCGAGGATGTGGCGGCGCTGGCGGGCACCTCTCCGATGACGGTGTCGCGCGCCCTGCGCGGCGAGGGGAAGGTGACGCCGGAGACGCTGGCGCGGATCAATGCCGCGGTCGAATCGCTGGGCTACGTCCCCAACCTGTCGGCCAGCAGCCTGGCCTCGCGCCGCAGCGGCATCCTGGCGGTGCTGGTGCCGACCATCGGCAACTCGGTCTTCTCCGAGACCGTGCGCGGCGTCGCCGACGTGGCCGAAGGCGCCGGGCTGCACCTGGTGATCGGCGACTACGCCTATTCCGACGACAAGCGCCGCCAGCTGGTGCGCGCCCTGGTCGGCCGCCGGCCGGATGCGCTGGTTCTGGTCGGCGCCGTGCCGGACGAGGTGGTGCGCACGCTGCTGCGCCAGCACGGCATCCCGGTGGTCGAGACCTGGGAGCTGTCGGACGACCCGGTCGACATGGCCGTCGGCTTCTCGAATTTCGCGGCCGGCGTGGAGGTGGCGCGGCACCTGGTCGGGGGCAGCCGGCGGCGCTGCGGCTTCGTCGGCGCGGCCGAAAGCCGGGCCGCGGCGCGGCTGTCGGGGTTCTCGCAGGCCCTGGCCGAGGCCGGCGCCGCCGCGCCCGAGACCGAGACCCCGGCGGACCTGTCGATCGAGGCCGGCCGGGTCTCGCTCGACCGGCTGCTGGCCCGCGCCCCGGATCTCGACGGCGTGTTCTTCGCCACCGACGTGATGGCGGTCGGCGGCCTGCTGGAATGCCAGCGGCGCGGCATCGACGTCCCCGGCCGCATCGCCATCGTCGGCCTCGGCGACCTCGAGATCGGCCGGCAGCTGCGGCCCGCCCTGACCACGATCCGGATTCCCGCCTACGAGATGGGCCGCCGCGCCGGCGAGCTGATCCTGGCCCGGCTGGGCAAGGGAACGGCCGAGGGCCGGATCATCGACCTCGGCTTCTCCCTGGTCCGGCGCCAGTCGAGCTGAGAGGCCTCAGAGACCGTTTGGAAATGCGCTGGCGTGAGTCGGCTGGTGGTGGTTTCGAGACCCGGCGCGCAGCGGACGTTTGAGTCCATGAGCACCGGAAGCGCAGAAACCGCCGTCAGACGGCCACGCCAGGTGCACTTCCAAACGGTCTCTCACCACTCCAGCCGGACGTCGCGGCCTTTGGCGGAGCTCTCGATCGCGGCCTCGATCACCCGGACCACGTCGCGGCCGTCGCGCGGGTCGACCGGCGGCGGCGCGCCGTCGCGCACCGCGGCGACGAAGCCGGCATAAAAGGCGCCGTAGCGGCCGGGCGCGATCGCCAGGCGCTGCGGCTCCGGCCGGCCGGTCTCCTGCCCCACGGTCAGCCACCCGGTCTCCGGCTCCGCCTGCACCGTGCCCGCGCGCAGATGGTCCTCCTGCGGGTCGATCTCCATCTTGCGGAAGGTGGCGCGGTCGCCCTGCACCACCAGCCGTGCCCCGGGTTCCGCCACCAGGATGCGGCAGCGCAGCAGCGCCCGCACCGGGCCGAAGCCGAGGGTGAAGACCGCGTCGTCCACCGCCTCGGCGCCCGGGCGGATGGCGCGCAGCTCCGCCCGCACGAAATCCGGGCGGCCGAACAGCACCAGCGCCTGGTCGATCAGATGCGACCCCAGGTCGTAATGCAGCCCCGATCCCGGCACCGCCTGCTCGCGCCAGCGCGTCCGCACGGTCGGCCGGAACCGGTCGTAGTTGGATTCGAAGGACAGCATCCGGCCCAGCCGCCCCTCGGCGATCAGCTCTCGCAGCGCCAGGAAATCGCCGTCCCAGCGCCGGTTGTGGAACACGGTCAGCACCCGCCGCCGCTCCGCCGCCAGGGCGATCAGGTCGTCGGCCTCGGCCGCCGTCACCGTGACCGGCTTGTCGACCACGACATGCTTGCCGGCCTCCAGCGCCCGACGGGCCACTTCGTGATGGCTGCCGCTCGGCGCCGCCACCACCACCGCCTCGACCGACGGGTCGGCCAAGAGGGCGTCGACGGTGACGATCGGCAGGCCGGGCGGCGCGTCGGTCACCGCCTCGGGGTTGCGCACCGCCGCGGCGGCCAGCGCGGCGCCGGGGCAGGCGGCGATCAGGGGGCCATGGAAGACGCGGGCGGCAGGGCCGTAGCCGATCAGTCCGATGCGAAGCGTCATGCGATGTGGGCCTCGGTGCGGGCGTCGAACACCACGGCGGTCCGGCGGCGTACCGACTCCATACGCCAAGCGGCCGGGGCTGCGGAAGCCGGAATCCCTTGATGATTGTTTGCGGGCCGAAGCTCAATCGACCGCGAGTGCGTCCGCAGGGACGAGAGGCGATTGTGCCGCCGTGCTGCGATGTCTGCTCTGAACCATCACCGCGACCGATGCCGCGTCTCTCGCGGGCCAAGTACGGCAGCCTCCCTTCGCATCTGGGGCAGTATCGGGATATCAGATGATGTAATGGCCTGGATCGGCAAAATATCTTTCCCTTTATCAAATGTTAGGGACGGCGAAGCGGAACGGCGATATGCAACGTATCTGCGGATGTGACGCCGATGGATACGGGCGTTCAGGCCGGATTTTCGGCATGAGTTTGTCGGAACCTGAAAAGTAGTCGGGCGTTTCACCATCAGTTCACACCGAAACGGCAATCAATTCGTCCGATCATTGCGCATCGTCCGGAGGATGGCTCGGGCCTCGATTCCGGAGACGGAGAGACTTTGCCTCGCCGCCGGTGACGGCTGGGCAGGAAAGGGTGGGAGAATGACGAACAGGATCGACCCGTCCGCCAACTTCACGTCCCTGGTGTCGCCGCGGATGCCGGACCTCCGGCGCTATGCGGCATCGTTGACCCGCGATCCGGTGGATGCGGAGGATCTGCTGCAGGAGACGCTGATGCGGGCCTACTGCAAGTTCCATCTCTGGCGGCCCGGCACCAACCTGATGGCCTGGCTGGTGGTGATGATGCGCCGGATCTTCCTGTCGAAATTCGTCGGGCCGGCCAAGCGGGCCGCCAGCCAGTTCCAGATCGAGGATTGCGAGATCGCGGTCCCGGTCAACCAGGAGCAGAGGGTGGAGATCGCCCGGATCCGGGACTCCTGGCCGCGCCTCAGTCACGACCACCGCGAGGTGCTCGAGGTCGTCGCGGTGGGCGGCGCCTCCTACGACGAGGCGGCGGACGCGCTCGGCGTGCCCGTCGGCACCATCCGGTCCCGCCTGGGCCGGGCGCGGCAGAGCCTGCGGCAGCTGAGCGGCGTCCACTGACCGGCGCGAAGACCAGACAAAGGGGGCCCTCGCGGCGCCCTTCCCGCGTCAGCCCTCCAGCAGCTCCGTCGGCAGGTCACCGAGGCGCGCCAGAAGCACCGGCTCGTCCGCCGCGTCCATGTCGGCCGCGAGATCCTGCCGGGCCAGGACGGCACCGTCGGCGCGGCCACGCGCCAGCAGCCGCGCTGCGTGCTCCTCGGCCAGGCGCCGGCTGGCGAAGCCCTGCTCCGTCAGGCGCTGCCACCCGCCGCGCCGCCGCTCACGCCCCCGCGCGAAGCCAATCACCAGATAAAGGGCCGCCTTGACCGGCGACGGCGCCGCGTCGTCGGACAGCGGCCTTTCGACGGTGGGGGGCGCCAGAGCGCCGGGCATCGAGCCGGAATCCGGCCCGTCCGCGACGGGTAAGGGGGGCGAGGCCCGGGCCGGGGCGGCAGGGGCGACGACCGCCGGAGCCGTCGCTGTAGCGGGGGCGAGGCCGGGTGCGTCCGGCAGCAGCGGCTGCGCCGGCGGTGCCGCCGCCCTGGCCGATCGTCCGGCAGCGCGGGGCCGCGCCGGTGCGGCCGGTCTGGCCTCGATCGGCCCGAGCGCGAAAGCCAGTTGCTGGATATGCCCCATGACGGTCCAGGTCGTGGTGAACGACTTGGAACGAATATAGAACAAAGCGTCGTCCTGTCGAGTCCGAACTCCGTGCCGGGCACGATCGGGCCGGCCGGCGCTCAGGCGCACGCCATCCCGGGCGGTCGATCCCGGTCCGGCCGCGTCCCGCGGCGGCCGGAGCGCAGGCTCAGCGCTTGGTCTTCTGCTCGCTCGGGCGCGCGGCGCGCTGGCGGCCGGGCCGGCTGGCGCGGGTCACGCGTGCGGGGCGGCCGGAGCCGAGGCCCTGGCGCTTGGCGTCCGCCGACTTCGCCTTGGTGTAGTTGGGCGCGGTCAGGGGATAATCCGCCGGCAGGCCCCAGCGCTCCTTGTACTGCTCCGGGCTCAGCCCGTAGGTCGCGCGCAGCCAACGCTTCATGGTCTTGAAGCGGCGGCCGTCCTCCAGGCAGACGATGTAGTCCGGGGTGACCGACTCCTCGATCGGCACGGCCGGAACCGGAGGCGCCGCATGCGTCTCGATCATGGCCTGGCCGGCCTCGGCCACACCGTCGCCGCCTGCCTCGGCATGCTCGGCTTCGCCCTCGATCTCGCCCTCGGCCGCCGGGCCCTGGGTGGAGCTGAGGGTGGTGTAGACGTTCCGAATCAGGTCGAGAAGGCTTTCGCTGTCGAGCGTGTTGCGGGACACGTGGGCGACGACGATTTCTTTGGTGAACCTCAGGATCTCGGTTTCGCTTGGGCGGGCCATGACGCTCTTTCTTAGTTAGCGATCCGTCCGGTCGACGTGGCGCGTTTAAAATGCGGCCGCCGAAGGATTCGAATCGCCTCCCTCCACTGGATGGCAAAGAATCTAGTTTCAATTTTAGGATGTTTCGTGCGATTTCCGCAAGATGATAACGCAATGCCGTCGCGATATAGTGGCTGCGGCATAAATGCCGGTTTTCGGGGGCAGGGCGGCCGTGAGATCGCCTCGATTCCCTCTCGATCGTCCGGCGACACTGCAATCCATGGGTTGTAGAGCCGGTCCCGGCCCGTCCGGGCAGCGCGCGCCGCGGCCTATTCGGCGGATCGCGGGCAGATCTCGCGAATGTTTGCATCGAAATCTCCGCTTATTTTCTCGATATCCGCGGTGACGAATCTTCGGAAGGCCTCGGCCATCATGAATCCGGGAGGACTTCGAGGCCGCGGAACACCCGGCCGCCTCTTCGCGTCGGCCTGGCGGCAAGGCTCGGAGAGGCCGATTTCACTTAAAATGGACTTTCGCAATAGTTTTTAAGGATTAACCTGTGGTTCGCTTGCTGGTACGCTGATTTCGCGATTCGGATCGTAGAATATCCGGGTATGCGCAGCCGCGTCGCAATCAAGACAGGATGTTCAGGGAGGGGGAAACCATGTCGGTCGGCTGGCCGGCCATGGAATCATGGGGTTGGTGGGGACAGCGCCTTCGCAAGCCTTCGCCGACAGCGATTCCACTGTGCCGGGCCGGCATCAGAGCTGTGCGTCAGAGGGACGAACGAATGCGAGTTGACCAGCTTGATGAGGCGAGCCGGAAGCAGATCGGGATGGATATGGATCTGCGGCGGCCGCTGTCGCATCACCGGGACTTCGCAGCCGAGATCGCGCGGGCCTTCCGGTCGCGCCAGCCGGCGGCCGTCCCCGAGGATCCCGTGCTGATCCGGAAGATCCTGGCGGCATTCGACGGCCTGTCCGAACCGCCGCGCCCCCGGGCGGGGAAGGCCGCCCGCGCCGCCGAGCCGCAGCGGGTAGCGCCGGTGCCGCTGCCGGAGACCATCGGGCTCGGCTTCCTGATCTGCCTCGAGGACGGCCGGGTCTGCCGCGACCTCGGCCGCCACCTCGACGCGGCGCACGGGCTCAGCCCCGACCAGTATCGCCAGCGCTGGGGATTGCCCGCGGCCTATCCGATGGTGCCGCCGCCGTCGCACGAGGAGCGCCAGGCCTGGCGGCGGCGGCTGGCGCCGCCGCCCGATGGAGCCGAATGCGACCCGGTTCCCCTGCGGCTGCAGGAGGAGAGCCGGCGGATCGGCGCGGGCCGGGCCCGCCGCCAGCACCGCCGGGGCGCGCCCGCCGGGCTGCGGCACGACTGGGTCAAGCCCGGGATGGTGTCCGGCCGCCGCTCGGAAGGGCCGCGGCCCGACGGCTTCCGGCGCTAGAGCCGGATATTTGAACGGGAAGCGCGAGGCGCTCCCGTTCAAATCTGAATCCGGCCCTAAACTCATGAGTCGGAAGCCGTCGACGGGCTGCTCCGCCCAGAGGCTACTCCGCCCAGAAGATGTCGCTGAGCGCCTGTCCCCAGGGCGGGACGAGGCCGCCATCGGCATCCTTGACGATGTTGGTGTAGTCGCTGCACAGCGACATGTGCCAGTTGCGGGACTCGCCCGTCCGCGTGTCGGTCAGGGTCCGGCTGTAGTCGTCACGGCTGCCGCTGTCGCTGATCGTCAGGCCGGGCACCGGGCTGCTGCGGAAGCTGTAGGGCGGGCTGCAGGTGTCGCGCTCGAACAGCGTTTTGCCCAGCGTGGCCGCGGCCTGCCGGTTGCGCGGATGCACCCAGTCGCCGCGGGCCCATTTCTCCCAGCGGGTCAGGCCGAACTCCTTGGTCCAGTAGGTGATCTCGACCTGGGTCGCCGGTCCCGGCCCCTGGCCGTCCTTGCTGGAGCTGGAGAAGCGCAGCGAGATCAGGGTGTCCAGCGACTTGCCGTCCTTGTAGGTGAAGCGGTCGCGCATCCACAGGGTGAAGGGGCGGGCGAAGCGCTTCGGGCACCCGGCCTCCGGCTCACCGCCGTCCTTGGCGGTGACCAGCTTGCTCTGGAACGTCTCGAAGCCGCCCTGGCCTTCGGGCGGCAGCGTCGCCGGGCCGATCACCCAGCCGTAGCGGAACCGGCCGGAGGTGTCGGGCGCGCCGGCGCAGGACGGGGTCAGCCAGTAGGACAGCGCGACCGGGCTCCAACTGCCCATGATGTAGCCCCAGCGTTCGTCGACCCATTGCACCGACCCGCCCTCGCGGCCGGTGTCGAGCTTGCCGAAGCTGGGCGCGTCCGGGGCGGCGTCCGGGCAGCTGTGGTCGACGCCGCGGTCGTAGAAGCTGACGATGCGGGTGACGCCGCGCTTCTCGATCGGGATGTTGTCCTTCGACACCGTGCCCAGGCGCTGCGGGCAGGGCGCGCCCGGGCCCGGGTAGTTGTGCAGGTGATAGGGCACGGCCTCGCCGGCGCGGATGTTGCGGCGCCGGGTGCAGTCGCGGTCGCCCGGCACCAGCGCCGGCTCGATCCGGTCGTGCTGGTCGACGCAGACATCCATGATCATGAAGTCTTCCAGCCGGTCGGACTGGGCCTGGGCCCGGGCCGGCGGCGTCGCGGCCAGGCCGGCGGCCAGCGCCAGGGCGGCGGGGAGCAGGAGGCGGATCTGCATGCGCGGTCTCGTCATTGCTGTCTGATTTGGGCCTTGCTCCCCCGCGGCCAGCATCGTCGAAACCGTCGCTCCCGCGAAGCGGCCGGATGTCGCACGATAAGTTTTCGTAGGTTTTGAGCGTGAAGGCGATTCGGGTGCCGCGGCCGCTATCCGCGCCATGACCCCAGGAAAGCCGGATTCATGTTTGCTCGACACATCATGTTGATCTGAAAACGGATTCTATACCCAAACCGAAAGGTGCCTCCAGGGCCGCATGATGCAGATTTTTCCTTCGCACTGCGATTTCGCACTGCAAAAGGCATGACAGCAGCGGCGATTCCGGCTTAAAACCTTCGGGTCGAAACTGGAATCATGGAAACCCGATGGCCGTGCCGGGCAACGAGACCATTCGCGCTTTGGCCGCCTCGGTCAGGCAGCGGCAGATCGTGCCGTTGACCTGGGTGGCGGCGACGCGCGAGCAGGACTACGTCAATCTCGGCGACGCGCTCAGCGCGGTGATGGTGTCGCTGCTGTCGGGCCTGCCGGTCGAGCATGTGGCGCATGAATCGCGGCGCCTCCGCATGGCCGCCGTCGGCACCATCGGCCACAGCCTGAAGGAAGGCGAGGTCGTGGTCTGGGGCACCGGCAGCTCGCGCTGGCGCAACCCCTCGGCCCCGGCCGATCAGCGCATGGCAGTGGCGCCGCTGCCCGGCACGCGCCTGCACATCGCCGCGACCCGCGGTCCGGTGTCGCGCCGGATCCTGGGCGAGGAGAACGCGGTCGGGCCGGCGGTCTACGGCGACCCGGTCTGGCTGCTGCCGCAATTCTACCCCGGGCCGCCGCGCAAGAAATGGAAGCTCGGCGTCATCATCCATCTGGCCGATCTGCAGGACCGCTCCTTCGAGGTCCGGCCGAAGGCGGAGCACATCCGCTACCAGGTGCCGGCGGAGCTGGCGGGCGACGTCAAGCTGATCCACACGGTGACGCCGATCGGCCTGGACGGGATGCGGGCCCGGCTGGACGAGATCCTGGAATGCGAGCGGATCGTGTCGACCAGCCTGCACGGCATGGTCTTCGCCGAAAGCTACGGCATCCCCTGCCTGTATTTCTCGCCCCGGGCGCCGCGCGGGCTGCACAAGGCCGAGCTCGACCCCGACGGCACGCTCGACCTCCGCATCGTCGACCTCTATCGCGGCCTCGGCCGCACCAGCCTGCCGATCTACGGCCAGCCGCGGCGGGAGCGGACCGACTGGCCGGCGCTGATGGCGGCGATCGACCGGGCCTGGCAGCAGCCCGATTTCGACACGGCGCCGCTGCTGGAGGCGTTCCCGCTGGACCACGATCCGCTGCGGCCGGGCCGCGGCGAGACCGTGTTCGAGCATCCGGTGCTGCGGCAGATCCCGCTGCAGCACCGGCCGCAGACGGTGATCCGACCTGCCGCCGAACGCCGGCCGGCGGCCGGGCCGCTGCAGCGCATGGCGGCGCTGCTGCGGCGGCCCCAGACGGACCGGGCCTGATGCGGCATCCCGGTCCGGCGATCCGAAACCGACCCTTTCGAAGTGGACGAGACGCATGATGAACAGCTTGTTGCGGGCCACGCGCGACGCGGGACAGATCCCGCTCTCCTGGGCCGGCTCGACCAAGGAGATGGACTATCTGAACTTCGGCGATGCGCTCAGTCCGGTCATGGTGGCCCTGCTGTCCGGCCTGGACATCGCCCGCGTCCCGACCAGGTCGAAATCCGTGCGCATGGGCGCCGTCGGCACGATCGGCCATGGGTTCGAGGGCGGCGAAGTCTGGTTCTGGGGCACCGGCTGCTCGGGCTGGAAGAATCCGTCGGCGCCGATGCCGGAGCGGCTGCCCTTCACGGTGCCGCCGGAGTCCACCTTCCACGTGCCGGCCAGCCGCGGCCCGGTCTCGGCCAGGCTGCTCGGCGGCAAGGCCAAGGGCGGCGTCTATGGCGACCCGGTCTGGCTGCTGCCGCGCTTCTACAAGCCGAAGATCGAGAAGAAGTGGGATGTCGGCGTCATCCTGCACCTGTCGGAGCTGGCGGACCGGTCCTTCACCGAGGCGCGGCCGCGGGCCGACTACAAGCGCTTCGATGTCCCCGCCGATCTCGCCGGCCGGGTGCATCTCATCAACACGGTCACACCGATCGGCATCGGCGGGCTCAAGGACAAGATCGACGAGATCCTGGCCTGCAAGCGGATCGTGTCGACCAGCCTGCACGGCATGGTGATCGCCGAAAGCTACGGCATCCCCTGCCTGTACTTCTCGCCGCAGGGCGACGAGCCCGGCCTGACGCTGACGGAGCTCAATCCCGAGGGGACGACCGACCTGCGGATCGTCGACCTCTACACCGGCATCGGCAAGCAGAAGATCTGGAGCTACAGCCAGCCGCGCGGCATCGCCACCGACTGGCAGGACGTGATCGACACCATCGACGATGTCTGGGAACCGGTGTCGATCGACGAGGATGCGCTGATCAACGCCTTCCCTCTTGATGCCAAGCCGCTGACGGCACCGGCCGGCAAAACCGTGTGGGACCACCCGGTCCTGACCGGCCTGGTGCTGCAGCATTCCGTGGACGAGCTGCGCCGGGAAGACCGCAAGCGTGTCGCCCTGGCCCGGGCCGGCGAGGTCAAGACCGAAGCTCCGGCTCCAGCTCCGGCTCCGGCCGTGAAGCCGGCTCCAGCCCTGAAGGTCGTTTCCGCCATGACCGCTCCGACGACTCCGCCGCCGGCCAAGCCCGTGGTGTCCGCCCCCGCCATGACCGCCGGATCCGCCGCCGTCGCCCGGGCGCCGGCCCCCGAGCCGATCGTCGAGCCGGAGCCCGCCCCGGCACCGGTTCCGGTCGCCGCCCCGGCCCTGGCCAACACCGAGGGCGCGTCGCGCGACCGGCTGGAGACGCTGCTGCGCTTCAACGCCAAGCGGCTGTCGATCCCGCTGTCCTGGGTCGCCACCACCAGCGAGCATCCGCACGCCAATCTCGGCGACGCGCTCAGCGCCGTGGTGGTCGCCGCCATCGCCGGGCTGCCGGTGCGCCGCGCCGCCTTCGACGACGCGTCGGAGCGGATGGTCGCGGTCGGCACCATCGGCCATGCCCAGAAGAACGGCGTGCTGCACTTCTGGGGCACGGGCATGGATGCGACGCTGAACCCGGTCGACCGCTCGATCCGGCAGTACATGCGGCCGCAGAACACCGATTTCGTCGTGCACGGCGTGCGCGGCCGCAAGACCCAGGCGGTGCTGCGCGGCCAGGGCATCAAGGTGCCCGACGTGTTCGGCGACCCGGTCTGGTTCCTGCCGCGCATCATGCCGATGAAGCACGTCAAGAAGACGCACGAGCTCGGCGTGATCCTGCACATCTCCGAGCTGTCCTCGATGGATCCGCAGTCGGGGGTGAAGGAGGCGCTGAAGCGCTACAACATCCCGCCCAGCCTGGCGGGCTCGATCCGGCTGATCAACACCTACACCGCGCCGAAGGTCGACGCCTTCGCCGCCAAGGTGGAGGAGATCGTGTCGTGCAAGCGGATCATCTCGACCAGCCTGCACGGCATGGTGATCGCCGAGACCTACGGCGTGCCCTGCGGCTGGTTCGGCACCTATGAGGGCGGCCGGCTGCTGCTCGACGTCGACGATCCGGAGAACCGGATCGACCACCGCATCCGCGACTTCTACTCCGGCGTCGGCAAGCCGGGCGTGATCGCCTTCTGCCGCGACCGCAGCCTGGAGACGCCGTGGGAGGACGTGATCACCTGGATCGACGAGACCTGGCAGCCGCTGCGCTACGACGGCCGCGACCTGTTCGAAGCCTTCCCGGTGGCGCAGTCGGTGTCCTTCGACGATGCCCTGTGGCCGGTGTCGGGCGACGTCTACGCCCGCATCCCGTTCTGAGGCCGTGAGATGAACGGGCGATCCCAGCGCCCGTTCGCCGCTGCGGCGCGGCTGGCCGACAGGCTTGCTTCGCCGCGGCCCGTCCCGCCGCAGCCGGTTCCTCCTCCGCCGGCTGCGGCGCGGGCGATCCCGGCCCCGGCCGGCACCGGACACCAGCGCGTCGTGCTGGTCCTGCAAGGCGCGGCCACGCCGTTCCAGCGGCGCCTGGCGGCGGCGCTGGAGGCGGCGGGCGCCCGCATCGTCAAGGTCAACATCTGCGGCGGCGACGTGGTGTTCTGGCGCCGCCCGGCCGTCGCCTTCCGCGGCCGGTTCGAGGACTGGCGCGGCTTCGTCGCCGGCATCCTCGACCGCGAGGGCGTCACCGACCTGGTGCTGTTCGGCGACTGCCGGCCGCATCACGAGGTGGCGGTGGATCTCGCCCGCCGCCGCGGCCTCAGGCTGCACCTGTTCGAGGAGGGCTATCTGCGTCCCGGCTGGGTCACCTGCGAGGCCTGGGGCGTCAACGGCCATTCCGACCTGCCGCGCAGCCCGGCCGCCTTCCTGGCCCTGGCGCGGAGCGTCGAACCGCCGGCGCCGGCGGCGCCGGCGCCGTCCTATTTCCTGCACCGGGCGGTGTGGGACGTGCTGTGGACGGTCGGGCTGGTGGCGCTGACGCCGGCCTTCCCGCATTACCGCCACCACGCCCTCGACCACCCGCTGGTGGAATATGCCGGCTGGCTCGGCCGCTTTCTCCGCGCCCCCTGGGCCAGGCGGCGGGCGCGCCGGGTGATGCAGGGCCTGTCCGGGCAGGCCGGGCGCTACTACCTGCATCCGCTGCAGCTCGACACCGATTTCCAGATCCGCACCCATTCGCCGTTCCGCGATACGGTCGAGGCGGCGGAGGAGGTGATCGCCTCCTTCGCCCGCCATGCCGGTCCCGGCACCCGGCTGGTGGTGAAGCTGCACCCGCTGGATTTCCGCCCGGTCGCCAAGCAGCGGCGGATCGAGGCGCTGGCGACGCGGCACGGCGTCGCCGGCCGGGTCGACTTCATCGACGGCGGCGATCTGCAGCAGCTGGTCGACGGCGCCGTCGGCGTGGTCGTGGTCAACTCCACCGTCGGCCTGTTCGCGCTGGAGCGCGGGACGCCGCTGCAGACGCTGGGCACCGCCGTGTTCGACCTGCCGGGCCTCAGCTTTCAGGGCGGGCTCGACCGCTTCTGGGCCGAGGGCCGGCCGCCGCGCCCGGACCTGCTGGAGGCGTTCCGCCGCGTCGTGGTGGCGCGGACCCAGATCCGCGGCAGCTTCTTCTCGCTGCGCGGCATCGACCTGGCGGTCGACGGCGCCCGCCGCCGCATCCTGGACGATGAGATGCAGCCGCTGCGCGAGGCCGCCTGGGCGGCGCAGGCCGGAGAGACGGCGTGACCCCCCAGGCGAACGCCGTCGTCGTGACCGGGGCGTCGCACGGGCTCGGCGCGGCGCTGGCCCGGCACTATGCGGCGCCGGGCGTGGCGCTGGCCCTGATCGGCCGCAACGCCGCCCGCCTGGCCGAGGTCGCCGAAACCTGCCGGCGCCGCGGCGCGGTGGTGGAAACGGCCGAGATCGACGTGCGCGACGGCGCCCGGCTGGGCGAGGTCCTGCGCGGCTTCGACGCCCGCCATCCGGTGGCGGTGGTGATCGCCAATGCCGGGGTCGAGGCCGGCCTGGCCCCGGGCCGCGGCTGCGAGCCGGAGGATCTGGTCACGGCGCAGCTGCGCATCAACCTCGAAGGCGCGATCGCCACCGTCTCGCCGCTGATCGACCCGATGCGCACGCGCCGCTTCGGCCGCATCGTCCTGATCTCATCGCTGGCGGCGCTGATGCCGCTGGCCGACCAGCCGGCCTATTCCGCCTCCAAGGCCGGGCTGATGGCCTGGGGCGAGGCGCTCTTGGCCTGGCTGCGGCCGGACGGCATCCGCGTCACCGTCGCCTGCCCCGGCTTCATCGCCACCGGCATGAGCGACCGCTACCGCGGCGCCCGGCCGTTCCAGTGGAGCGCCGAGCGTGCGGCGAAGCACATCGCCGACGGCGCCGCCCGCGGCCGCGCCATGGTGGCCTTCCCCTGGCCGCTGGTCTGGCTGATCCGGCTGGGCCGGCTGGCCCCGCGCCCGGTCCGGGCCGCCTTCATCGACCGCTTCCTGCGCTTCGAGATCGACGCCCCGGCGACCCTTTAGCCCCGAGCGGCGGCGCTCAGCCGCTTCGCCACCGGCGCCTCCCGCAGCAGCTGCTGCCGCTCCTCGGCGATGACGGCGACGGCGCGGTCGATCTGGTCGCGGGTGTGGTCGGCGGTGACGAAGCAGCGCAGCCGGGCCGACTTCTCCGGCACCGCCGGATGCACGATCGGCGAGACGTTGACGCCGCGCTCCAGCAGCCGGTTCGACAGCAGCACCGCCTGCAGCGAATCCCCCAGGATGATCGGGATGATCGCATGGCCCTGGGCCAGGCCGGTGTCCAGCCCGGCGGCCCGGGCGCGCTCCAGGAAATACCGGGAATTGGCCTGCAGCCGGGCCACCCGGCCATCCGTGTCGGCGATCAGCAGCTCCAGCGCCGTCAGCGCCGCCATCGTCGCCGGCGCCGGCATGCCGACGCTGTAGACGAAGCCCGAGGCCGTCACCTTCAGATAGTCGACCAGGGCGCTCGGGCCGGCGATATAGCCGCCGCAGGAGGCCAGGGTCTTCGACATCGTGCCCATCCAGATGTCGACCTGCCGCGGGTCGATGCCGGCGGCCTCGGCGATGCCGCGCCCGGTCGGGCCCAGCACGCCCAGCCCATGCGCCTCGTCGACCATCAGCCAGGCGCCGAAGCGCCGCTTGATCGCCACCAGCCGGGGCAGGTCGATGATGTCGCCATCCATCGAATACAGGCTCTCGACCACGATCAGCACGCGCTGCCAGCGGTCGCGCTCGGCCGTCAGGATCGCTTCCAGCGTGTCCAGGTCGTTGTGCGGGAAGGATCGCCGCTGCGCCCCGGACAGCTGGGCGCCGGTGATCACGCTGCTGTGGATCAGCGCATCGTGCAGGATCAGGTCGGCCGGGCCGGTGATCTGGCCGATGGCGGAGACGTTGGTGGCATGGCCGCTGACGAAGGCGACCGCGTCCTCGACCCCGTGCACCTCGGCCAGCCGCCGCTCCAGCGCCGCGTGGAACGGCCGCTCGCCCGCCACCAGCCGGCTGGCCGAGACCGAGGTGCCGTACTCGTCGACCGCCGCCTTGGCCGCCGCGGCCACGGCCGGGTGGCCGTTCAGCCCGAGATAATCGTAGGAGGCGAAGTTGATCACCTCCCGCCCGGCGATCCGCGACACCGCCCCGGCCCGCTGCTCATGGGTGCGGAAGAACGGGCTGGCGACGCCCAGCAGGTCGGCCGCGGCGCGCTGCATCCGCAGCGTCTCATAGCCCGGCAGGGTCTCGAAGGCGGTGTCGTAGGACCGCGGCTCCGGCGCCGCCGGCACCTCGACCGGCGCCGCGGCCTTGCCGCGCACATCGGCGATCAGCGACCGCAGTTCGGCGTCTGACAAACGTCCCTTACTCATCGCAACTCATCCCAGCACCCTTCGGGTGGTCTTGGCCCGGTCGCGGACCGCCTCGCGCACCAGCACGGCGGTGTCCGCCTCCAGCTCGGCATCGACATGCTTGGCGATCAGCTGTGCCTCCTCGGCCGGCGGCTGCGCCTCAGGGCCGGCGGCCGGCGCGCCGCGCAGCCGGGTGACGATGCGGCCGCTCAGCTCGTTCAGCGTCAGCCCGGCGCCGATCGACAGGAAGGGCAGGTCGATGCCGTAGCGGCCCTGCATCGCCGCGTCCAGCTCCAGCCCCATCAGCGAATCCATGCCCAGCTCGGCGAACGGCCGGTCGCCGTCGATGTCGGACGGCGGCATGCGCAGGATCCGCCCGATCTCGGCCAGCATGGTCTCGGTCACGATCGCTTGGGCGTCGGCGTCGGTCCGCCCGGCGATCATGGCGGAGAGGTCGACCTCGGCCTCGGTCGCCTCGGCCCGGCGGCCGTCTGCCATCGCGGCCAGCCGCGGCGTGGCCAGGATCGGCAGCTCGCGGGTCGCCGCCTGCCAGTCGATCCGGGCGCAGGCCACCACCGCCTCCGCCGGCGTCGCCGCCGGCCGGGCCAGCAGCCGGCCCAGCTGCGCCAGCGCCTCGGCCGCCTTCAGCGAGGACCGGCCGATCCGCCGCTTCAGCGCGTCGCCCTTGGCCGCGTCGCGGGCCAGCACCCCGGCATCGGCGATCGCGCCCCAGGCCACGGCCAGCGCCGGCAGCCCCTGGGCCCGCCGGGTCCGCGCCAGCGCCTCGAGATAGGCGTTGGCGGCGACGTAGTTGGCCTGGCCGGGATTGCCGATCAGCGTGGTGGCGGAGGAGAACAGCACGAAATAATCCGGCGCCCGGGTGCGGCTGACCAGATCGAGATGGATCGCGCCCTTGATCTTCGGCGCCAGCACCCGCTCGATCCGCGCCGCGTCCAGGTCGCGCAGCAGCCCGTCGTCCAGCACCATGGCGGCGTGGATGATGCCGCGCAGCGGGCCGTGCCGGCGCTCCAGCCCGGCCAGCAGCTTCTCGCAGGCCGCCCGGTCGGTGACGTCCAGCCGCTCGGCCGCCAGGGTGACGCCCTGCTTCGCCAGCCGCTCGGCCTGGGCCTTCTCCGCCGGGCCCAGCGTGCCGCGGCGGGAGGCGACGACGATCGTCCGCGCCCCGTGCTCCGCCAGCCACAGCGCGGTGGCGAAGCCGAAGCCGCCGGTGCCGCCGGTGACCAGGTGGAAGCCGGTGTCCTGCGCCTCGAACCGGGCCTCGGCCGCCGGCGCCGGCGGGATCTCGCGCGGCGGCGTGATCACGATCTTGCCGATATGGCCGGCACCCTGCATCAGCCGGAACGCGTCCTCCGCCTGGTCGGCCGGGAACACCCGGTGCGGCAGGGGGGTCAGGCGGCGCTGCGCGAACAGCCGGTCCAGGTCGCGCAGCAGGCGCCTGGTCAGGCCCGGCTGGGCGTTCAGCAGCTGGTCGGCGTCGACCCCGAAATAGGAGACGTTGCGGGCGAAGGCGCGCAAGCCCACCGCGGTGTCGGCGACGAAGTCGCGCTTGCCCAGCTCGACGAAGCGGCCGAACGGCTTCAGCGCCCGCAGGCTGCGGCGCATGGCGTCGCCGGACAGCGAGTTCAGCACCACGTCGACGCCGCCCAGCTTCCAGCGGATCTCGTCGGCGAAGGCCAGCGACCGGGAATCCAGCACCAGGTCGGCGCCCAGCAGCTGGGCCAGGGCCCGTTTGTCCTCGTTGCCCGCGGTGGCCACCACCGTGGCGCCGCGCAGCTTGGCGATCTGCAGCGCCGCCAGGCCGACGCCGCCGGCGGCGCCGTGGATCAGCACGCTCTCGCCGCGGCCCAGCCGGGCCTGGTGCACCAGCGCGTACCAGGCGGTGATGAAGGCGACCGGCATGGTCGCCGCCGCAGCCAGGTCCACTCCTTCCGGCACCCGCATCGCCACCTGGGCCGGCACCGTCACATGGGTGGCGAAGGCGGCCGGGGCGAAGGCCATCACCCGGTCGCCCTCCCGCAGGCCGGTCACCGCCGCGCCGATGCGGCGGACGGTGCCGGCGCATTCGAAGCCGAGCGTCGGGCCGGCGAAGCCGTCCTCGAGATAGTCGTCCGGCAGCAGGCCCAGCGAGAACATCACGTCGCGGAAATTCAGCCCGCTGGCCGCGACCTCGATCTCGATCTCGTCCGGCCCGGGGGCCCGGCGCTCGGCCGCGGTCCAGCCGATCCGGCCCAGGCTGCCCGGGGCGGCCAGAGCCAGGCGGGCGGCCCGGTCCTCCGCCGGCGCGTCCGGCGGCACCGGCCGCACCGCTTCCACCCGGCCGACGAAGATGCCGTCGCGGTCGATCTCGAACTCGGTCTCGGCCGGGTCCGATGCGATCAGCCCGGCCAGCGCCGCGGCCGCGGCGTCGTCGGCCAGCGCCGGGGCCAGGGTGGCGAAGCGGAGGGCGAGGCCGGAATGCTCGTTGGCCAGGGTGCGGCCGGCCGCCGCCAGCGCCTCGGCCAGGCCGCGGCCGCCATCGGCCTTGCCGTTCACCTTGCCGCAGCGGGCGACGAGCCACAGGGTGGCCTTGCCGGCCGGCAGGGTCTCGGCCTCCGCCCGCAGCGCCAAGATCGCGCCGGTCAGGAAGGCGACCGGGTCGCGCGCCGCGTCCAGCATCAGCGGCAGCAGCACGGTGTCGCCCTCTGCGGCGGCGGCGGCCGGGTCGAGGCGGACCTGGTGGCCTTGCCGGCGCAGCCGGTCGGCCAGGTCGGTCAGCAGCTCGGCCTCGGCGGCCGGCGGCCGGATCAGGATCGACCGGGCCGGGACGGCGGCGGCCTCGACGGCGGCCGGTCGGTCCCAGACCACCAGCTGCGCCGTGGCTCCGCTGGTGCCGGCGCGGTGCCGGGAGGCCGGCCGGAAGCCGGCCTGGACCAGCGGCCCGGCGAGTCCGTCCGACGCCGCGGCGCCGTCGGCCGCGCCGTCGAGCAGCAGGGCGGTCACGGTGTCCGGGACGGTGTCGATGGCGGCGGCCGGGGCGCCGGGGCGCAGCAGCCCGGCGATCTGTCGGGCCAGCCGCGCCGGGTCCCCCGCCGGCACGGCGCCGACGGCCAGGGCGAGGTCGAAGCGCCCCGCCGGCGCCGCGGCCTGGTCGTCCAGGATCCGCAGCCCGGGCAGGCGCGGGGTCCGCGCGGCCAGGCCGGCCAGGGCCTTGGGCTCCGGCCCGGTCACCGCCACGGTCAGGGCGCGCTCGCGGATCAGCGGCAGCAGCGCCGGCACCAGCTCGCCCTCGGGATCGACCAGCAGCAGGGCCGGCGGCACGGCACGGCCGGTGGCGACCCGGCCGACCAGCTCCGCCGCCAGCGGCAGCAGCGGCGAGGCGGCGCGGGCATGGGCCTCGACGCCCTTGGAGAAGCGCAGCGGCTCGCCGCTCCGCAGCGCCGCGACCAGATCGCGCGACAGCCGGGCGGCCATCACCGTCTCGGCGCCGCGCTCCGGATGCGCGGTCAGGATGGAGCGCAGGATCGCCTGCGGCGACGGCAGGCGGGCCGTGGCCAGGCGCCAGGCGCCGTCCTGCTCCGTCGCCAGCCCGAACTCCGCCAGGATCCGCAGCAGCCCCTCGAAGCGCGGCACCGCGGCCGGGGCCAGGCGCCCGCCGCGGCCCAGCCGCTCGATGGTGAAGCGGGAGGAGCCGGCCACCGCCCGCACGGCGCGATGCGCCATCGACCGCGCCCAGGCGGTCAGCAGCAGCCAGTCGTCGCCGGCCTGATGCCGGTCCAGGAGGCCGGCGGCGGCCTGGTCGAGATCCGCCGCGGTGACGCCGGCGCTGCCGTCGTCCCAGGGCTGCCGCACCGGGCGGTACAGCAGCTCGTCCCCGCCCGCCAGGCGCAGGGCGCTGCGCTGGAAGCGGGCGCCGCGCAGCTCGGCCACGACCGTGCCGGCCTCGTCCTCCAGCGCGATGTCGACCAGGATCGACCGCGGCGTGGCGCGGCGCAGATCGAGGCGCGCCCGGCAGACGGGGGCGGACCGGTAGACCCGCAGCGCGGCGAAGCGGACCGGCAGGAAGGCGCCGCCGTCGCCGCCGCCGAGCCGTTCGTAGAGCGGGAACAGCCCGTGGAAGGCGGCGTCCAGGGTGGTCGGGTGCAGCGCGTGCGGCATGGTGTAGAGGCCGTTCTGCGCGGCCTCCGGCGCCAGGTCGACGGTGATCCTCCGCTCGTCGTCGGTGGCGATGGCCGCGGCGCGGCGGAAGCCGGGGCCGTAGTCCAGCCCGGCCGACGCGGCCGCGGCGTAGATCGCCGCCGGATCGACCGGGCGCAGGGCGTCGTCGTCCCGGGCGCCGTCCCGCTCCGGCGCGGCGGCGACCGGGCTCGGGCCGACCCGGCCGCGGGCATGCAGCGTCCAATCCTCCCCGGCCATGCGCTGCCGCGCCAGGATCTCGACCGCGCCGGTCGCCGGCGCCAGCCGCAGCCAGGTCTCGCGCGTCGTGCCCTCGGGGATCATCAGCGCCTGCAGGATGTCGAAATCCTCGACCTCGACGGCATCGGCGCCGAACCACTGCCGGCCGGCGGCGACCGCCATCTCCAAGAGCGCGGCCCCGGGCACCACCACCTCGCCCGCCACCTTGTGGTCGGCGAGATAGGGCAGCAGCTCGGGGTCCAGCAGCCCGTGCCATTCCGGCGTGCCCTCGCCCAGGCGGGCGCCCAGCAGCGGATGGGCCGGCTTGGCCAGCGACAGGTCGATGCGCTCCGGCGTCGGGGCCTGGCGCAGGTCACGGCGCTGCCAGGGATAATGCGGCAGCGCCTGGCGCCGGCCGGCGGGGCGGTCGCCGAACAGCGGCCGCCGGTCGACGGCGCCGCCGCGCAGCAGCACCTGCAGCGCGACCGGCCGGACCGGGTCCTGCCCGTCCTCGGCCGCCTGCCTGCCGGGCCGGTTGTCGAGCGTCGGCAGGATCGCCGCCTCCCGCTCCGCCGCCTTGGCGATGTCGCGCAGATGGCCGGTCAGCACCGGCCGGGGGCCGATCTCGACGAAGATCGCGGCGCCGAGGTCCAGCGCGGTCCGCGCCGCCGCGGCGAAATCGACCGGCTGGCGGATGTTGTGCCACCAGTAGTCGGCATCCAGCGCGGCGCCGGCCAGCGTGCCGCCGGTGACGGCGGAGATGAACGGGATCCGCCCCTCGGCCGCGACGGTGCCGGCCAGCGCCGCTTTCAGCGGCGCCTCGATGGGCGCCGTCAGCGGCGAATGGAACGGGTAGTCGACCCCGACGCGCTGCGCCGCCACCCGGCGCTGCCGGGCCAGCTTCAGCAGCGCCTCGATCTCGTCCTTCGGGCCGGAGACGGTGACGCACACCGGGCTGTTGACCGCGGCCACCACGACGCCGGCCAGGCCGGCTTCGGCCAGCACCGCCTCGGCCTCCTCGCGCGACAGCATCAGCACCGCCATGCTGCCCAGGCCGCGCAGCTGCTCCTGGCAGCGGCTGCGCCAGTGGATGATCCGGACCGCCTGGTCCGGCGTCACCATGCCGGCGGCCAGCGCCGCCGCCACCTCGCCGACGCTGTGGCCGATCACCATGGCGGGCCGCAGGCCCTCGGCCGCCAGCGCCGCGGTCAGGGCCGCCTGCACCGCGAACAGCAGCGGCTGGGCGGTGGAGGTGGCGTGCAGCCGCTCTTCCAGCGCCGGGTCCTGCAGCGCCTCGGCCGGCGACCAGCCGGCCAGGGCGGCATAGCGCGCATCGATCTCGTCGAAGGCGTCGCGGAACGGCCGGCTGGCGCGGTAGGCGCGCAGGCCCATGCCGGCGAATTGCGAGCCGTTGCCGGAGAAGGCGAAGCAGACCGGCCCGGCGGCACCCTCGCCGCGGGCCGACAGCACCGGCGCCGTGCGGTCGCCCTCGGCGAAGCGCCGCAGCAGCGCCGCGGCGTCGTCGCCGAGCGGCAGGGCCAGGCGGTGCGGCAGCCATTCCCGGTCATGCGCGGCGTGGCGGGCGATCCGGGCCGGCGCCGCGTCCGGCCGCTCCAGCGCCTCGGCATAGCGCCCGGCCAGGCTACGCAGCGCCTCCTCGCCATGGGCCGACAGCAGCAGGGTTCCGGCCGGGGCGTCGGGCGACGGCTCCGGCATCTCCTCCGGCCGCGGCGCCCGCAGCACCGCATGGGCGTTGGTGCCGCCGAAGCCGAAGGAGGAGACGCCGGCCGTCAGCGGGCCGTGCCCCGGCTGCAGCGCCACCGGGCCGCGCGCCGGCACCAGGTTCAGCGCGTCGAACGGGATGTCCGGGTTGATGCTGTCGAGATGCAGCGTCGCCGGCAGCACCCGGTGCTCGATCGCCAGGATCGCCTTGATCGTCCCGGCCAGGCCCGAGGCCGGCTCGAGATGGCCGATATTCGACTTGACCGAGCCGACCGGCAGCGGCGCGTCCCGCCTCTGGCCCAGGGCGCGGCCGATCGCCTCGGCCTCGGCCGGGTCGCCGACCCGGGTGCCGGTGCCGTGCGCCTCGACGAAGGCGAGGTCGTTCGGGTCGATCCCGGCCTCGCCATAGACCTGCTCCAGCAGGCGGCGCTGGGCGTCGGTGGAGGGCAGGGACAGGCCGACGGTGCGGCCGTCGGAATTGACGCCGGTCGCGTCGATCATCACCCGCGGCGGGCGCCCGCGCGACAGCGCGGCATCGAGGCGGCTCAGCACCAGCACGCCGCCGCCCTCGGCGCGGACATAGCCGTCGGCGGCGGCGGCGAAGGGCCGGCACAGCCCGGTGGGCGACAGCATGCCGGCGCGGGAGAAGCCGTAGAAGGCCTGCGGCGCGCCCAGGATGTTCACCCCGGCGACCACCGCGGTGTCGATCTCGCCCCGGGCCAGCGCCCGCACCGCCGCGTCGAGCGCGACGAGGGAGGAGGAGCAGGCGGTGTCGATGGTCAGGCTCGGCCCGCGCAGGTCGTAGATGTAGGAGATGCGGTTGGCGATGATCGACGCGGTGTTGCCGGTCATGAAATGGGTGTCGATGCCGCTCGCATCGCCCACGATCCGGGTATAGGCGTCGACCGAGGAGGCGCCGACGAAGACGCCGACCGGCTGGCCGGCCAGGGTGGAGGGCTGCAGGCCCGCATCCTCCAGCGCCTCCCACACCAGCTCCAGCAGCAGCCGCTGCTGCGGGTCCATCTGCTCGGCCTCGCGCGGCGCGATCCGGAAGGCGCCGGCGTCGAAGCCGCTCGGATCCTCGATCAGCCCGGCGGCCAGGGTGTAGCTGCGGCCCGGCTCGCCCCGCCGGGGATGGTAGAACCGCTCGATCGCCCAGCGGTCGCTGCCGATCGTGGAGACGCTGCAGCGCTCCTGCAGCAGCAGCGACCAGAAGTCGTCGAGGCCGGCCGCGCCGGGCAGCCGGCAGGCCATGCCGATCACCGCGACGGGCTGGTCCTGGAGTCTCGAAGAGCCTGCTGGCATGTCGGTCTTCTTTCAGCGATTCGGCATGGGCGGGCGGGCAGCGGACCGCAGCGGCAACCTACTTTACCGTAGGAAACGTGCTGCGAAACCTGCAATCGATGGCGGTCTCCACGACATCATAGATTTTAAATCTACGCTTGGTCCGGAACAGCCCTGCCGGGTCGGTCATCCGAACAGCAGCTCGTCGGCCGCCTCGAGCCGGACGACGTCGTCTTCGCCGAGATAGGGGCCGGTGCGGACCTCGATCAGCTCGAGGTCGATCCTGCCGGGGTTCTCGAGCTTGTGGTCGGTGCCGATGGGGAGGTAGACGGCCTCGTTCTCGCGCAGGATGCGGGACTGGCCCTCCATGGTGACGCGGGCGGTGCCGGAGAGCACGACCCAGTGCTCGGAGCGGTGGTAGTGGCGCTGCAGGGCGATGGCCTGTCCGGGATGGATCAGGACGCGCTTGACCTGGAAGCGGTCGCCGGCGTGCAGCGACTTGACGGTGCCCCAGGGGCGGTAGATCTCGCGATGGATCACGGCCTCGGGGCGCCTGGCCTTCTTCAGCGCGTCGGTGACGGCCTTGACGTCCTGGACCTGGTCCTTGGCGGCGACCAGGACGGCGTCGTCGGTGGCGATGACGATGGCGTCGTCGAGGCCGATCACGGCGGTGAGGATGCCGTCGGAGCGGACCAGGCAGTTGCGCGAGGCGAACGCCAGGGCGTCGCCCTGGGTCAGGTTGCCGTCGGCGTCGCGGTCGCCGATCTCCCACAAGGACGACCAGGAGCCGACATCGGTCCAGCCGATCGAGGCCGGGACGATGCCGGCGCGGGCGGTCTTCTCCATGACGGCGTGGTCGATCGAGATGGAGGGGGCCTGGACGAAGGCGGCGGGGTCGAGGCGCAGGAAGGTGAGGTCGCGCGAGGCGGCCTTGAGCGCGGCGTCGGCGGCGGCGAGGACGGCCGGCGCATGGCGGGCGCATTCGGCCAGGTACTGGCCTGCGGTGAACAGGAAGATGCCGGCGTTCCACAGGTGGCGGCCCTCGGTCAGGAAGCGCTCGGCGGTCTCGCGCGGCGGCTTCTCGACGAAGCGGGCGACGGTGCGGGCGCCGGGGGCGCCCGGGATGTCGTCGCCGGGCAGGATGTAGCCGTAGCCGGTCTCGGGCGCGGTCGGCTGCATGCCGAAGGTCATGAGATAGCCGGCGCGGGCGGCCGGGGCCGCGGCGGCGATGGCGGCCCGGAAGCCCTTCGGATCGGCGATGTGGTGGTCGGCGGGCAGCACCAGCATCAGGGTGTCGGGGTCGCGGTCGGCCAGGAAGCGGGCGGCGACGGCGACGGCCGGGGCGGTGTTGCGGGCCGAGGGCTCGAGCAGGATAGCGTCGGGCGTCACGCCGATCTGGCGCATCTGCTCGGCGACGATGAAGCGGTGGTCGTCGGCGCAGATGAACACGGGAGGCGCGAAGCCGTCGGCCTCGCCGACCCGGGCCACCGTCTCCTGGATCATGGTGCTGCCCGACACCAGCGGCAGGAACTGCTTGGGGTACCCGGCCCGCGACAGCGGCCACAGCCGCGTCCCGGACCCGCCCGACAACACCACCGGCACCACAGCTTGATCGATCCGACTCATGACCTGCTCCAGATTTCAGGCGCTGATCTTGTATCAGCCATTAGGTTTGCGAATTCAACACTTTGAAGACCATCAAAATCCGGGAAAATCTTCCGATATTCCGAACTTCTTCCGATGATCTCATACGGCGTTATGAAGCCCGAAAGGCGCGGAACATTCTCCCGGCGTCCGGTCTTGTGGGGTTTCCGCCACTGGGCTGATGCGAAATCAGGTTTCGCGTCGTTATGATTTGAATTTAGGTGCGCTGCAGCATAGTCTTCGATTCCGAGCGGGACGTCCAGTCGTCCGTTCGAATCCCAGGTTTCCTCGGTCGAAGGATCGCCGGCAATGAAGATTCAAGCCTTGGTCGCAGCTGTGATTCCTGATGCCTCCGGTTCGGCGATCGATCCCAACGAGCTGCAAGATCTGATCGATGCGGCGGATTGGGACGGCGTCAATGCCCGGTCGCTGGAATCGCGTGATGGCGCGGCGGGGACGCCGCAGGCCCGGCGCACCGTCCTGCTCGACCGGCTGTACAGCGTGGCCCGGGACTCGGAGGAGGATTTCGATCCGGTGGCCGCGACCAAGGCGGCCGCGGCGCTTTGCCTCTCCCAGCACAACCATGTGCTGTCGCCGCTGGACCAGGCGGCGATCGGCGGCGTCTTCGTCGAAGACGGCATGCTTCATCTCTGGGGCATCAACCAGCTCGATCCAGCCCAGCCGGTCGACCTCGCCCTGGTGATCGACGGCCGCCGGACCTTCGATGCGCGGACCGATCCGGCCACCGGCCGCGTCGCCTTCGCCGCCACCCGGCTGCACGGCCGTCACCGCTCGCTCGGCTTCGAGCTGGACGGCACGGTGATTCCCGGCCCCGCCTTCACCGCGCTGTCCTTCTGGAAGGACCCCGACGCGCTGAACGAGCTGGCCGACACCCTGGCCGACATGGTCAACCGCACCGGCTATCTCGGCGCCCGCTACACCGCCAAATGCCACCTGCCGAAGACCATGGCCCGGCTCGACGCTGCGGGCGGCGACGACAAGATCAAGGGCCGCATCCCGGAATTCGTCCGCTACATGGCGAACCGCTACGACTGCGACACCAAGAACCTGGTCGGCTACCAGGGCACGGCGCAGTGGATCATCTCCGACGTCATGGAGTATGCCGACCGCCGCAGCATCTTCTGCATGACCAACGAGATCCACGAGGCGCTGTCCGAGGGCGTGTTCAACAAGCGCGCCCTGAAGAACGACGTCTCGCTGGCGCTGTTCTCGTTCTGGCGCCGGCACTACCAGCACATCGACATCTTCAGCGACGAGGGGCTGCGCAAGGTCCAGTACAAGTTCGCCACCGCGCCCTTCATCAGCGACAAGAACAACCAGCTCCTGATCTCCAAGGCGCTGAAGGAGCGGCTGAGCGCGGTGGTCGACGCCTACCGCAGCCGGGCCTTGCCGTGGAGCTGGTACTGGCTGTTCCGGCACGAGGACGAAGGCACCACCCACAAGATGATGGAGGCCGGCTACGCGCTGACCCTGTCGTTCAAGGAGGTGCTGGCCGACCTGATCGAGCAGAACCGCTGCTCCTTCAACCCGCGCAACTGGATGTCCTACTGGGGCTCGACCCCGCAGGAGGTGGCGGGCCACTTCACCCGCTTCGACCTGGCCCTGATCTCGCTCCTGAACGGCCGGACGGTGCCGGAGGAGCTGATCGCCGAGCGCGGGCCCGAGGTGCTGCGCCGGCAGCTGATCGACCAGGTCTACAGCCGCGCCCCGCGCCTCGCCGCGATCTCGGCGGTGGCGCCCGACCTGGCGTCGGCGCCGGAGGCGGAGCCTGAGATCGAGCGCATCGACCTGGTGGTGATCGGCCACGCCAACGCCACCGGCCTCGGCCGCAACCTCAACATGTTCGTCGAGGCGCTGTCGGCGTTCGACCCGCTGGTGTTCAACGCCGATGACGGCCAGTGCGTCAATCCGGAAGGGCGCTGGCGCGAGGACATGAACCTGCGGGCCCGGGTGGTGGTGCTCTGCGTCAATGCCGACCGGGCGCCGGAGATGATCGCCCGCTTCGCCCCGATCTGCGAGGACGCGCACATCATCGGCTTCTACCTGTGGGAAACCGACACGCCGCCGGAGACCCATCTGCTCGGCGCCAATGCGGTGGACGAGATCTGGGCCCCGTCGGACTTCGTGGCCGACGGCTACCGCAAGATCGCCTCGACCCCGATCAGCAACATCCGCAAGGGCTTGGCGCGGCCGCCGGCCCGGGTGTTCAGCCCGTTCCTCGACCGCTTCCGGCGCAGCCCCAGCGAGCTGATCTTCCTGTCCCTGGCCGAATTCGGCTCCTCGATCGTGCGCAAGAACCCGCTGTCGGTGGTCAAGGCGTTCCAGCAGGCCTTCGCCGAGGGCGACGAGGAGGTCCGGCTGCTGCTCAAGATGCGCGAGATCGACCCCGGGCACTGGAGCAACTTCGACGGCTACTGGGAAGAGGTGGAGGAGCGCATCGCCGGCGACGGCCGGATCGAGATCGTCGAGGGCAACCTGACCGATGCCGAGTACTGGTCGCTGATCGACTCCTCCGACGTCTTCGTCGCGCTGCACCGGGCCGAAGGCTTCGGCTACGGCATCGCCGACGCGATGATGCTGGGCAAGCCGGTGATCGTCTCCGACTATTCCGGCACCCAGGATTTCTGCGACGCGGACAATTCCTTCCTGATCGGGGTCGACGTGGTGCCGACGCCGCCGGAGCAGATGCGCAGCAAGTCCTATGTCGGCCATTGGTGCAGCCCGCGGGTCGACCAGGCGTCGGCGGCGATGCGCGCCATCCTGACCGACCGCGAGGCGGCGAAGGCCCGGGCGCTCAAGGGACAGGCGCGGATCTTCGCCGACTACAGCTTCGACGACTGGCGCAGCGGCCTATCGACCCGGATCCGCGACCAGCTCGCGCGTCAGGGCTGACGTCACGGGTGGTCCTTCCCCGTGACCGCTGCAACAATCTGACATCGTCTTCTTTGAGTCCCCCTCCCCCTGCGGGAGGGGATCATCTCGGCTCGACCTGAACGGCCGGCCGGCGTGTAAACACAATGTTCATTGAATTGGCCGCCGCTCCTGTTCATGATATGTTCCATGGACAAGGCGCAGACCGATCGGATGTCGGAAGCCCCGCCCGCTCCCCAGGAGGGGCGGGCGGCGCGGCATCTGCGCATGCTCGCTCGGGCGGCCGAGATCCATATGGAGGTGATGGAGGCCATCCGCACCTCGCCCGGCCGGCGTCAACCGCCGCACGCCCAACCCCCGGATACGGGGTGAGTAGGTTGGGTTCGTGTTGGGCGAACCCGACATCCCGCCGCTGTCGCCGCCCCTGATTTGTTGGGTTCGCTGCCGCGAACCCAACCTACGAGAACCGGAGTGTTTTGCCTCTCCCGTAAACGGGAGAGGCAACGCAAAGAGCCAAAACCCCGCTTCCGACCTTACGCCGCCGCGCCGGCCGGCTGCACCGGCCCCAGGACGCCGGCGGCGAGGGCTTTGTCCAGCTCCTCGATGGCGCAGATGATGTGATAGAAGCTGCTGGCCGGCGCCGGCTCCTCGACGAAGGTGCCGTCGGGCTGCAGCTTGTCGCGCCACAGGCCGGCCACCGGCACGTCGAAATAAGTGAACAGCGCCGTCACGCCGGCGGCGATGCGGCCGCGCCACAGCGCCTTCTCCGCCTCGGTCTCGGCGGCGCCGGCCAGCGCCACCGCGGCCTTGATCCGCTCGGTCTGCGGCCACAGCCGGGCGCCGGAATCGACCGGCGCGCCGTCGTCCAGGATGGCGTTGACGGCGACGTTGCGGACCGGGTCGACGCCGGTGGCCTCGGCCGCCTCGGCCATGCGCCGGGCTGCGGCCACGGCGTCCGCCCGGCCGCGCAGCCGGCCCCAGCGGACCAGCAGCCAGGCCCATTCGAACAGGTGGCCGGGCTCGACGATGCGGCCGTCGCGGCCGGGGGCCGTCCGCCACTCGCCGTCGAAGAACTCGCGCAGATACCCCGTCTTCGGGTCGATGAAATGCGACAGGGCCAGCCCGGCGATCTCGTCGGCCAGGGCGTTCCATGCCGCCTGGTCGGCGCCCTGGCCCAGCTCGACCCAGGCCAGCGACGCCTCGAACAGGTGCATATGCGGGTTGGCCAGCAGCGGCAGCTTGCGCGGCGCCGCTTCCTCGAAGCCGCCCAGCGGGTGCTTCAGCGTCGCCTCCAGCCGCTGCCGCAGCCGCGTCGCCGCCGCGGTCAGCGGCGCCGGGTCGGCGACCACGGTGCCGGCGACGGCCAGCGCGAACAGGGCGAAGGCCTGATCGTACAGCACCACGGTGTCGTCCAGCGTCGCCCCGTCCGGCCCGACCAGGGTGCGGAAGGTGCCGTCCGGCCGCTCATAGGCGCGGCGGAAGAACTCCAGCCCGTGCTCCACGGCCCGGCGCGACGGGCCGGTCCAGCCCAGCCGGCCGGCGACGGCGAAGGTGAAGACCTGCCGCGCCTGCACCCGGGCCCGGCGCGGCTCGATGCACGGCGTGCCGTCGAGATTGAGCCGCTCGTGGAAGCCGCCGCGCTCGCGGTCGGCGCCGGTCTCCCACCAGATCGGCAGCGCTTGCGTGGTCAGCCAGGTCGTCAGCCGGTCGCGCAGGCCCTGCAGGGTGGCCATCTGCTCGGTCGGATTGGTCATCATCGGCTCCAGCGGCAGGTCTTGGTCATCGGGTCTGGCATCGGAGAGCGTTTGAGAATGCGCTGGCGTGAGTCGGCTGGCGGTGGTTTCGAGAGCCGGAGCGCAGCGGACGTTGGTCCGTGAGCACCGGAAGCGGAGAAACCGCCGTCAGACGGCCACGCCAGTAGCATTATCACACGCTCTCTCAGATGGTTTGATTGTAGGCGCCCACTTCGGGATTCTCACGCAGCACGCCGTCGACGGCCCTGAACATCTCGTGCAGCCGGTCCTTCGACACCGGGCTCTCGACCACCACCACCAGCTCCGGCTTGTTGGAGGAGGCGCGGACCAGGCCCCAGGTGCCGTCCTCGGTGGTCACCCGGATGCCGTTGACCGTGACCATATCGACGATGCGGTGGCCGTCCAGCCCGCCATTGGCGGCGATCTCGCGGAAGCGCTTCTCCACCCGCTCGACGACGTCGTACTTCACCTCGTCGGCGCAGTGCGGCGACATGGTCGGCGACCCCCAGGTCTGCGGCAGGGCGCGGTACAGCTCGGCCATGCTCTTGCCCGGGTTGCGGTCCATCATCTCGCAGACGGCGATGGCGGTGACCAGGCCGTCGTCATAGCCCCGGCCGATCGGCGGGTTGAAGAAGAAGTGGCCGGACTTCTCGAAGCCGGCCAGGGCGTTCAGGTCGCGCACCCGCCGCTTGATGTAGGAATGGCCGGTCTTCCAGTAGTCGGTCTTGGCGCCCTGCGCCTGCAGCACCGGGTCGGCCGCGAACAGGCCGGTCGACTTGACGTCGACCACGAACTGGGCGCCCGGGTGCAGCGCCGACAGGTCGCGCGCCAGCATCACGCCGATCTTGTCGGCGAAGATCTCGTTGCCCTCGTTGTCGACCACGCCGCAGCGGTCGCCGTCGCCGTCGAAGCCCAGGCCGAAATCGGCCCCGGTCTCGCGCACCTTGGCGGCGATGGCGTGCAGCATCTCCATGTCTTCGGGGTTGGGGTTGTAGTTCGGGAAGGTGTGGTCCAGCTCGACGTCCAGCGGGATGACCTCGAGGCCGATCGCCTCCAGCACCCTGGGCGCGAAGGCGCCGGCCGTGCCGTTGCCGCAGGCGGCGACGACGCGCAGCTTGCGGCTGATCTTCCGGCCCTCGGTCAGCTCCTGGACATACTGCTCGGCGAAGCCCTCGACGAAGCGGTAGCCGCCGCCCGGGCGCGGCTCGAAGGCGCCGGACAGCACGATGTCGCGCAGCCGGCCCATCTCCTCCGGCCCGAAGGTGACCGGGCGGCTGCAGCCCATCTTCACCCCGGTCCAGCCATTGTCGTTGTGCGAGGCGGTGACCATCGCCACGGCCGGGACGTCCAGCGCGAACTGGGCGAAATAGGCCATCGGCGACACCGCCAGGCCGATGTCGTGCACGGTGCAGCCGGCCGCCATCAGCCCCTGCGCCAGGGCGATCTTGATCGCCATGGAATAGCCGCGGAAGTCGTGGCCGACCACGACCTCGGGCTTGACCCCCGCCTCGTGCAGATAGGTGCCGAGGCCGAGGCCCAGCGCCTGTACGCCCATCAGGTTCAGCTCCGGCGGCTTGTCCGATCCGGGATGCCCGAACCACCAGCGGGCATCGTATTCGCGGAAGCCGGTCGGCTTGACCAGCGGCGTGGTCTCGAAGGCGTAGGTGTTCGGAACCAGCGACGCGGAAGGCTTGGGCAGCATCGGGAGATCCTCGGGGCGGCAGGGGAGGAGGGCACGGAACGTCCGATCGCCGACCCGGTGGTCCCGGATCGGCGGCAACGGCGAAGGCGGGCCCGCCCTCGCATCGGATCGATTGTCGGTGTCAGCGGGGACCCGGCGGCGCGGCCGGGATCCCGATTCAGCCGTTGAGGGCTTCGCGCACCGGCTTGGACGGGCTGAACACCACCTTCTTCGAGGCGGCGATGGTGATCGGCGCGCCGGTGGTCGGGTTGCGGCCCTCGCGCTCCGGCCGGATCGCGACCTTGAAGCGGCCGAATCCCGAGATCGAGACCTGGTCGCCCCGCGCGGCCGATTCGGTGATCGCCTGGAAGATGCTGTTGAGGATGCGCTTGGCCTTCACGCGCGACAGCTTGTGGTCCTGGGCCAGCTGTTCGATCAGCTCCGAGGTGTTCATCGACGGTCCTCTAGATGGCAATGGGCGCGGCGCACCCGGTGGAAGGCATGGAGACAGCCCCATGCCCGTGGCGCATGCTCGGGCGAGCATGTCGGAGAAATCCGGTGGGCGGACGGGTCAGGGGAGCGGCACGGGCAGCTCGTCATCCTCGTCCTCCTCGTCCTCGATCGGCGGGTCGTCATCCGGGCCGAAATCGTCGGCCTTGAAGGCCAGGATGGTGTCGCGCACCGACTCGTAGGTGGTCAGCCGGGCGTCGGACAGGACCGCCCCGGTGTCGGCGAAGCGGCGCAGCAGGCGCGGCCGCTTGGTGGTGAAGACCAGCGTCGCCTCGCGCCGCCTGGCGTCGACCAGGCGCTCGCACCAGTCGCGGAAGCCGGGCGGCCCGCCGATCAGCGATTCGTCGGCCAGATAGATGTCGAAGGGCAGGGCGTAGGCGGTGGTGAACAGCAGGCGGCTGCGCTTGTCGCCGGTATAGGCGGAGAACGGCTTGTCGAAATCGGCGCCGATGCCGCTATGCGTCTCGACGAAGCGGATCACCTCGGACGCGTCGGCGCCGTAGATGCGGGCGGTGAACCAGACATTCTCCCGCCCGGTCATGGTGCTGACAAAGGGGCCGGCGGTGCCGACCAGGAACGACACCCGCCCCTGGCGCAGCACCCGGCCGGAATCCGGCGGGATGGAGCCTGCGATCAGGCGGATCAGGGTCGATTTGCCGGCGCCGCGCCGGCCCAGGATGCCGACGGTCTTGCCCGGCTCGAACACGGCGCTCAGCTCGTCGAGCACCAGCTTGCTGTGGCCGCTGCCATGCGACTTGTAGCGCTTGGTGACTCGGTCCAGCACGATCATTTCGCGGCCATCCGGCGGCGCCGCGACGCCCGCTCCATGATCAGGCCGAGGAAGACCGAGCCGAGCGCCCAGTACAGCAGGTAGGTCTTGTCCAGGCACAGCGTCGGATAGGTCAGGTAGAAGCCGGTGCGGAACCATTCCACGCCATGCAGCACCGGATTCCAGACCAGCCAGTCGCGGATCTGCGTCGGCATGAAGTCGGGCACGTAGAACACGGCGCTGAGGAACAGGAGCGACCGGCCGAACACGCCGTAGACCACCGACCACAGCCGGAAGAAGGATCCGATCACGCCGTTGACGATGCCGACGCCGATCGCGGTGGTCGCGATCACCAGGAAGGCGGAGATCACCTTCAGCGGCTGGATCGGCGCCGCCTCCGGCACCCCCATCACGATGTGGATGAAGCTGAACAGCAGGATCGCCACGACCGCCAGCTGCAGCGTCTCCAGGAAGGACCGGGCCAGCATCAGGTCGAGCGGCTTCACCAGCGGCACGCCCTTGGTCAGCCCGCTGCCGCGCAGCGACGTCATCGCCTTGGACGAGATGTGCAGGAAGGTGAAGTACGGGATCATGCCGGTGCCGAGGAACAGCAGCATGCTGGTGCCGAAATCCGCCTGCCGGCCGATGGCGGCGAACACCGTCATCATCATGGTGAGCTGCAGCATCGGCTCGAGCATCTCGAGCAGGTAGCTGAGGCGCGAATGCTTGGCGTGCATCCGCATCTCGCGCAGCATCAGCGACACCACGACCCGGACCTGGACCGCCAGGGCCGTGCCAAAGCGGGGCCGCGCCAGCGCGGTCATGGCGCGGCTCCGGACAGGCGGGCGATCATCGGCGTCATTCCGTCCGCCTCAGATCATGTGGTCGCGCACGGAGTGCACCGTGAGCATGGTGATGGCCCAGGCCACGAAGGCGATCAGGAACACGATCAGCACGTCCTCGACCCGCTCCGGATACAGCGCGAACTCGGCCAGCTGCGGCTCGACATAGGGCATCAGATAGGTACGGTCGGACATGGCGCTGCTGCGCACCTGGTCCAGCGCCGTCAGCATGTTCTGGTAGCTCTGCTGCGCGAACTGCAGCTCGAGCCGGATGTCCTCGTAGTCCGACAGCGTCGCGGCGTAGCCTTCCTGGGACGGGTTGGCGCCGCCCGGGGCGGTGCCGGCGCCGAGCTCGCCCTCGATCTTGTTCAGCTGGTCCCGGGTCGCGGCGATGTTGTTCTTCAAGACCTTGATGGTCGGCGCGTCCGGCGACATGTGGGTCGACAGCGAGGTCAGCTGCGCCTCCATCTGCGCCAGGTTGGTGCGCAGCTGCAGCGACAGGCCGAGGGTGGAGGACGCGCTGGTCGACAGGTCCGGCGTCTGCTGCACGTTGCGGAACTGGCGCAGCTTGGCGGTGACCTCGCGCAGCCGGTCCTCGGCATTCTTGACGTCGCGCTCGGCGAAGCGGACCGAATCCTCCCGGGCGCGCTCGGCGATGCGGTTGACCAGATCTTCGCTGGAGGCGATCAGCGCCTTGGCGACGCGCAGCGACTCCTCGGGCGTGAAGGCGCGGACCTGGACGATCGAGATGCCGGTCGACACGTCGAAGCTGGCGTCGACCCGGTTCTGCCAGTACTTCACCAGCTTCTCGATCGGCACGGTGGGGTCCAGCCGGGCTAGGTAGTCGGCATCCTTGTTGCTGTAGACCGCGCGCAGGTCGACGGTCTTCAGCAGGTCGTTCACCGCCTCGCGGCTGGTGATGTAGTCGGCGACGATGAAGTTGTCGCTGAACGCCGACAGCCGGGCCGACTGGCCCAGCGCGGCGCCGACCAGGTCGGTGGTCGCCGAGGACGCCGAGGCGTTCGAGGATTTCACCGCGAAGCGGAACTCGGAGACGTACTGGTCGGCGGCGACGTAGAGGTAGTAGGCCGCGCCCAGCGCGGTCGGCAGCACCACCATCAGCAGCAGCGACAGCCAGAACCCGGCCGACAGCCGGGCCTTGCGGCTGGGCAGCCGCAGCGTCTCGGTCGGGGTGTCGAAGCGGCGCTCGAGGGGCGTGCGCCGGGCCGTCGGCGGCGGCGCCGACCGCACTGCCGGCACGTCGCGGAAGCCGGTCACCAGCTCATCGGCCGGCCGCCGCCTGCTGGGCAGCGAGGTGATCTTGGCATCGGCCGGGGCAGTCTCGGTTTCGGCCGCCGCCGCCCCCTCATGACCGGGGCTCTCATGACCGGGCGAAGCCCCGCCGCGGCGGGCCGCCATCCTGGCCCGGGCGGCGCGCAGCTCGGCAATCGTCCGCCGCGACCCGCCCGCGTCCTGGGAGGCATCCTGGGACTCCGGGACCGAGGCCTGCTGGTCCAGCTTTTCAGAGAGGTCTTCCGAGGGGTTGTCCGGTGTCTTGCCCAAGCCATACCTCACGAGAGTCGGGGCGGCTGCGGTTCCGTTCGCTGCACCGCAGCATAGCAGAGAGGGTGCCCTGAGGAAACCTTCGAAACCACCAAACCTTTTTTCTCCGCCCTGGATTCTTCAACGAAACCTTTGGTCGGCGTCCGCCAGAACCGGCGTCCCGGCGGCCGCTTCCGGCTCCGCCACGGCCGGCATCCGCGCCCCGGCCGGCAGCAGCCGCCGGTACATCTCGGCCAGCCGGGCGCGGTAGCGGTCGGGCGAGTACAGGGCCGCCTGACGGGCGCCGCGCTGCGCCAGATCGCCGCGCAGCTCGGCATTGCCGTCGAGAGCGCGGATCGCATCGGCCAGCGCGTAGGTGTCGTAGGGGTCGACCAGCAGCGCCGCGTCGCCCGCGACCTCCGGCACGGCGCCCTCGGTCGAGGCCAGCACCGGCGTGCCCAGGCGCATCGCCTCCAGCACCGGCAGGCCGAAACCCTCGTAGAGCGACGGGAAGGTCACCGCCTTGGCGCCGCGGATCAGGCTGACCAGCAGCGGGAAGGGGGCGTAGTCGATGCGCAGCACCCGGTTGCGGGTGAAGGTCAGGGTGTCGACCTGCTCCAGGTAGCGGATGGTCGAATCGTTCAGCAGCTTCAGCTCCTGGTCGGTCTTCCAGGCCAGCTTGCCGATGATCACCAGCGGCGTCTTGATCTGGCTGGCGAGATAGCCCTCGATCAGCCGGCCGATGTTCTTCTTCGGCTCGATCGCGCCGAAATAGAGCAGGTAGCCCTTGTGGGTCAGGTTGAAGGTGCCCTCGACCTCGCGCTTGACCGCCTCTTCCGGCTTGTCGGCGTATTTCGCCGGGATGTCGACCGCCTGGTAGGTGTTGGTGATGCGCTCCTCGGGGTAGCCGAACAGGTCGACGATGTCGCGCTTCGAGGTCTCCGACACCGTGACGATGTGGTCGGCCTTCCGCAGCAGCATCCGCACCAGCCGGTGGTAGCGGCGCTTGTTGTCCAGCGTGGTGTAGGGCAGCCGCAGCGGCACCAGGTCGTGGATGGTGTAGATGTTGCGGGTGCCGGCCATGCGCAGCGGCAGCGGATAGGTCCAGTGCATCAGCTGCGGGGTGTCGCGCAGCGACACCGTCATCCGGTTGCGGTAGATGGCGAAATGCCGGTAGGCGCGGTTCCACAGGTCCGGCACCGAGCTGATGCTGTCGTAATAGGGCATCCGCGACCGATAGGTCCGGGCGATCACCTTGCCGGTGATCGGCACCGGCTTGGCCCGCACGCCCGCCGGCGAATGGATCAGCTCGTTGACGTAGCGCAGGAACTCCAGCCAGCGCGGCGGCTCGCCGACATTGGTGGGGTCGAAGAAGGCGATCTCGCGCAGCAGCTGCTGGGTGCTCGGCGCCGCCTTGCCGCCATACAGCACCTCGGTCCGGTAGCCGAGATTGTGCAGCTCGTAGCTGAGGTTGCGGGCATAGGTCGCCACCCCGGTGCCGGTTTCGAGGCCAAGATTGTAGCCGTCGATCATGATCGTTTGAGACGTCACGGCGTGGTCCTGCTGTCCTGCGACTCGAAGCGAAGGCTCCGGCACACCCCGATGGCGGTGCGCTGTATCGGAACACAGCTGCGACCGTGCCGCCATCAGAGATTTGGCATGCCCCTATAGATATAAAACCTAAAGCGGTCCACGAAAACAGGAATTTGAGGTTCGCAATCCTGGATGCCGCACTCTGCCTTGGTTTCAGGATTCGAATGTGCAAATGTGAGTGTATGTAGCGTTGGCTATCGCATTCGAAATCTGGTATGCACCCAAGCATTCGCGCCGCGGCGCACAGCAGAGAGACGACGGCTCCATGACCTGGCGACTGGCTTGGCTCGTTCCTGCCGTTCTCGCGCTCCCCGCCTGTGGCGAGCTGCCGAGCAACGGTCCCCTGGCGGGCCAGATTCTGGCGTCGGGCGAGAAGGCGTCGGCGGCGGAGGCGGCCAAGGAGGTCGACACCCGCTACGCCATCGTCGATCTCAACGAGACCACGATCTCGGCGTTCAGCCGGGCGCCGCGGCCCAGCCTGATGCAGCGCTTCGGCGACAAGGCGCCGGCGCCGTCGCAGCAGATCGGCGTCGGCGACACCGTCTCGGTGTCGATCTGGGAGGCGGGCACCGGCCTGTTCGCCGCCGGTGGCGGCGTCACCCCGACCGGCGCCGACGGGGCACACAGCGTCACTTTGCCGCCCCAGGTCGTCGACCAGCGCGGCAACATCTCCGTGCCCTATGCGGCCACGCCGATCCGCGCCGTCGGGCGGACCCCGACCCAGGTCGCCGATGCGATCGAGAAGGCGCTGACCAGCCAGGCCAGCCAGCCGCAGGTGATCGTGACGGTGCCGGAATCGAGTTCCGCCTCGGCCTCGGTTCTGGGCGACCAGACCGGCGCCGCGCGGGTGCCGCTCAACATCAGGGGCGAAAGGCTGCTCGACGTCGTCGCCCAGGGCGGCGGCATCCGGTCGCAGCCGGCCGAGACCTTCATCACCCTGACCCGGGCCGGGGTGTCGGAAACGGTCGGTCTTCCGACCCTCCTGCAGAACCCGGGCGAGAACATCTACATCCAGCCCGACGACACCATCTACGTCACCCGCCGGCCGCAGACCTACACGGCGCTCGGCGCGGTCAGCAGCTCCGGCGAGCTGCCGATCGACCAGGAGCCGTTCACCCTGGCCCAGGCGGTGGGCCGGTCCGGCGGGCTGGCGCCGAACGCCGCCGATGCCAGCGCCGTCTTCGTCTTCCGCTTCGAATCGCGGGCGGTGTTCCAGTCGATGCGGCCGACCTCGCCGCTGCTCGCCGCACGGCAGGCGGTGCCGGTGGTCTACCGGCTCAGCTTCGAGGATCCGCGCGGCTTCTTCTACGCCCAGCAATTCCCGGTGCGCCCCCGTGACATGATCTATGTCGGCACCGCGTCCTCGGTCGAGTTCCTCAAGTTCCTGTCGGTGGTGCGCGGCGCGATCTCGGTCGGCACCCCGGCGACCACGGTGGTATCGGGCGGCTGATCGCCGCCGCGGAGGAGGCGGCGCCATGCCGGTCGTGCCTGAGCTGATCGGCCTGGCCGGCGGCGCCGTCGCCTGGGAGGCGGTGGACGCCCTGGCCCGGCCACGGCGGGGAATGTTCGGCGGCAGCCGCGCCGCCATCGCCGGCCGGGCGGTCGTGTTCCTGCTGCTGCTCGGCGCCTGGCTCGGCCTGTTCGGCCGCTTCTGGTTCGCCCTCGTCGCCAGCCTGGTGACCCTCGCCATCCTGGTGGCGATCTCGAACGCCAAGCGGCGCAGCCTCTACGAGCCGCTGGTGTTCTCGGACTTCGCCTTCATCCTGCCGATGCTGCGGCATCCGAGCCTGTTCTATATCGAGCGGCGCGAAGGCCTGGTCCTGATCGGGGCCGCCGCGCTGCTGGTCGCGGTGATCGCCGCCTGGGTCGGGCTGGAGCCGCGCAGCATTCCCGTGCCGGCGCAGCTGGCGCTGCTGGCGGGCGAGGCCGTGCTGCTCGGCGTCGCGGCCTTCGTTTCCTGGCCGAAGGCGCTGACCTTTGCCGATCCCTGCGATCCGCGCGACACGGTCCGGCGTTTCGGTCTGGCCCTGTCGCTGCCGACCGCCTGGCTGCGCTGGCGGGGCGAGGGCCGCCGGCCCTTGCCCGTGCCGCCGTCGGACGATCCCCGCGAGGATGTCGACGCCGTGATCGTGGTGCAGTCCGAATCCTTCATGGATCTGCGCCGCATCGGCATCGCGACGGAGCTGCCGGAGTTCGACCGGCTCAGGTCCCGCGCCCTGGTCCATGGCCTGCTCGAGGTGCCGTGCTTCGGCGCCTACACGCTGCGGCCGGAGATCTCGGCGATCACCGGCCTCGGCGCGGAGGAGCAATCCTTCGACGGTCTCCATCCGTATCTGCGGCCGCGGCGCTTCGCCCCGGCCTCGCTGGCGGCGACGCTGCGGCGCCAGGGCTGGCGCACGGTGTTCCTGCACCCCTATGACGAGCGCTTCTTCCGCCGCAATGAGGCCATTCCGGCGCTGGGCTTCGAGCGCTTCATCGGCCAGCGCGACCTGCCGGATGCCGAACGCCGCGGCTACTACATCTCCGACGCCGCGGTCGCCGGGGTGATCGAGGACGAACTGCGGCGGGCGCGGGAAGACAGGGTCAAGCTGTTCCTGGTCTGCGTCACCATGGAGGCGCACGACCCTTTTCGCCCGGGCCGTGTGCCGGGCCGGGACGAGCCCTTGCCGCAATACCTGCACCATATCGGCCACGCCGATGCGATGCTGGCCCGGCTGACGGCGCATTTCGACGCGGCGGCGGAGCGGGTGCTGCTGGCCTTCTACGGCGACCACGCGCCGGTGCTGAAGGAGGTCGATCCGGAGCGCGAGCGGCGCACCGATTTCATGATCCTGGATTGCGGTCGCGACGCGCTTCGGCCGGCGGGCACCGCGGCGGTGCAGTGGCGGCCGGAACAGATCAACCGCTTCATCCGCTCCTGGCTCGGCGGCGATCGCGGCGTCTGAACCGGCCGTCGGCGCATGCGGCCGGGAACCTGCTTCGGGGTCCGGCCGTCATAGCAGGAGCAACGGAGTCACGGGGACAGGCCATGCTGACCCTCGATCGACGTTTCGAGTTTCGCGGCCAGGCCGTGGCCTGGGGCGCGATCGGCGACGGGCCGCCGCTCGTCCTGCTGCACGGCACGCCCTTCTCGTCCCAGGTCTGGCGCCGGATCGCGCCGCTGGCGGCGACGCGCCGGCGGGTCCATGTCTTCGACCTGCTGGGCTACGGGCAATCGGAGCAGCGCGACGGCCAGGACGTGTCCCCGGCCGTGCAGACCGTGCTGTTCGCCGCCCTGCTGCGGGAATGGGGATTGGAGCAACCGGAGGTCCTGGCCCATGATCTCGGCGGCATGACCGCGCTGCGGGCCCATTATCTCGAAGGCTGCCGCTACCGCCGCCTGACCCTGGTCGATCCGGTGGCGCTGCCGCCGTCCGGCTCGCCCTTCTTCCGCCACGTCGCGGTGCATGAGCAGGCCTTCGCCGGGCTGCCGGACTATGCCCATGACGCCCTGCTGCGGGCCTATATCCAAGGGTCGGCGCGCGATCCTCTCACCGAGGAAGCCATGGCGATCTACATGCGGCCCTGGCAGGGGGAGACGGGGCGCCCGGCCTTCTACCGGCAGATCGCGCAGATGCACGACCGCTATCTCGAGGAGATCGAGCCGTCATACGGCCCGATGGCCTGGCCGGTCGAGATCCTCTGGGGCGAGGAGGATGCCTGGATCCCGATCGTGCAGGGCGAGCGGCTGGCGGCGAAGCTGACCGACGGCGCACTGACCCGCGTGGCGGATGCCGGCCATCTCATGCAGGAGGACGCGCCGGAGGCGATCGTCGCGGCCCTGTTCCGGGGGATGTGAGCGACCGCCTCAGCAGATGCTGAATTTCCGCCGCACATCGGCGACGACGTCGTCGAAGATGTCGAAATGCCGGTCCCAGGTCGGCGCCTTGAAGCGCGCCAGCCGCGCCATCTGCGCCTGGCGGCGCGGCGAGTTCGGCTGGGCGTATTCCGTGATCATGTCCATCCAGCCGGGGCCGTCCAGCGGGTCGAGATATTCCGGGATGTTGTTGCCCAACTCATGGAACACCGGCAGGTCGGAGCAGATCACCGGCACCGAGCAGGACAGGCCCTCGACCAGCGGCAGGCCGTAGCCCTCGGCGAAGGACGGGAACAGCACGGCGCGGGCGCCGATCATCAGGCGGTGCAGCACCGCATCGGGCACGCGGCCGCATTCGATGACATGGTCCGAGATCTGCTCGCAGCGCTCGATCATGTCGATGACGTTCTCGTTCTCCCAGCCGCGGCGGCCGACGATCACCAGCTTCGGCGCGGCCGCGCCCAGCTTCTGCACCAAAGCGCGCCAGACCTGCAGCATGAACAGGTGGTTCTTGCGCGGCTCGATGGTGCCGATGATCAGGAAATAGGGCTCGCTCTCCAGGTCGTTCAGCTTCTGCGGCGCGAAGCGGCGGTCGACCCCGAGCGGCGCAACGAAGACGCCGTCCATGCCGCCGTGGTGGCGCTCGACATGCTTCAGCAGGTCGCGCTTGGTCTGCTGCGAGTTGACGATGGTGGCGGCGGCGGTGGTCGAGATCGCCTCGATCCGGGCGACGTGCCGCGCGGCGTAGCCGGGGCGGACATATTCCGGATGGTCGATCGGGATCAGGTCGTGCACCAGGTAGATCGGTGCCAGCTTGCGGCGCGACACCAGGCGCTGCAGCGTCGCCGGCTGGTGCAGCCCCTCATGCGAGACGTTGACGTAGATCGCCTGCTGCCGCCGGGCGCTGATGCTGATCATGCGCGACAGCAGCCCGCGGGCGCCGAGCAGGGCGTCCATGCCGAACTGCAGCAGGGGCGCCGACGGCCGCGGCGCCGGGGCCGTCGTGACCGCCATATGGCCGTTGCTGAACTGCTCCGCCGGCACGCCGATGAAGCGCGCGATCCGGTCCGCATCGCTGCTGCGGATGCGGTGGGCGCCGAAGCTCCAGCGCTCGAGCCGGCTGGCGATGAACTGGGCGAAGGCCGGGGTCGAAAGCTGCCAGTAGCGCGACCGCCAGCGGGCGATGAACTGGACGTCGCCGGGATAGCGTTCCAGCATGTGCCGGCCGTAGGTCAGCTCCACCCGGTCGACGCCCGTCGGCGTGGCGCTGCCGGATCGGCGCACCAGCCGGGTCGCGTCGAACAGGATCTGGTCCTGGGCCATAACGCCTGCTCCTCATCCAAGCTGTCGTCCGGCCGCCGAATCCGGCGGCGCGGCCATCAGGGGGACACATCGTCCGAATCGAAACCTGTCGGGACGTTGCGCTCCCCCTGGCCCGCCGGCATCCGGATCCTGGGATCCTCTCCGGCGGCGCGACGGTGTTACGACGACCGCCTGTGCATGAACCCGAAACCAAGTGCGAGTAAGCTATCATCAGTCTCGCGGAAACAGGAAACCTTTTTTGCATTGCAAAACAATCGACAAGATGGAGATTAAAATCTGTAAAATCCAAGCGAACCGAACCCTTGCGGTGAGGCTTCGCGCGCAGGGCCGATATCGTCGCGGCCCCGTGCCTGCGGCGGCGGAATGCGGTAACTAGGAGGCGAATCGCGTCTCCCCAGGTCCCGCAGGCGGCGTTGCCGTCCCGTCCTTGCCCATCGGAGAGATCGGAAATGAGCCTGTCCGTCGCCCAGCGTCTGCACCGGCTGGACGCTCGCATCGCCGAGATCCTGTGCTGGCGCGAGCGGGCAAGCGAGCCGATCGGGGAGTGGCGCTGCGACGGCCGCCGATTGTCGCTCGGCGATCCCTGGCCGCATCGGGAAGGCGTTCTCGCCTTCACCGCCGAGGCCGAGGTTCCGGCCGCCTGGCCGCTGGACGAGACCAGGCTTCATCTCGATGTCGGTGGCGAGAGCCTGCTCACCCTGCACGAAGACGGCGCCGGGACGACTCGTTTCGGCCTCGACGTGAATCACCGCGAATTCCCGCTGCGCGCCCGCCGGATCCGGATCGAGACCGAGAGCGTGCCGCGCCTGCCCTTCGGCCAGCCGGTGCATCACCCCCGCCTGGCCGAGGCGCGCATGGCCTGGATCGACCCGGCGGTGCATCGCCTGGCGCTGCTGCTGCGCCAGGCGTGGGAGACGGCACTGGCGCTGGCGGAGCACGAGGCTGTGCCGCATCTGCTGGCGGCGGCCGAGGCGGCGCTGCGATCGCTCGACTGGCCCTCGGCGACCGGCGCCTATCTCGCCCGCACCGCGCCGTTGCCGCAGCAGCAGGCGATCTGGCGCCTGCCGCCGCTCGACCCGCAGCCGCCGGCGCTGGGCGAGGCGGAACGGGCCTCGGCCGTCGCGGCCCATGACGGGCTGGTGGCGGCGCTTCGGGGGCTGAAGGAGCGCTTCCCGCCGCAAGGCAGGCTCGCCATCACCGGCCACGCCCATATCGACCTGGCCTGGCTGTGGCCCTATGCCGAAACCCGGCGCAAGGCGCGGCGCACCTTCCACACCGCGCTGCGGCTGATGGAGCAATTCCCCGGCTTCGTCTTCAACCAGTCGACCGCCGCCTATTACGCCCAGGTCGAAGCCGACGACCCGGATCTCTTCGCCACGATCCGCGAGCGGGCGGCCGAGGGGCGCTGGGAGACGATCGGCGGGCTGTGGGTCGAGCCCGACACCAACATGCCGACCGGCGAGAGCCTGGTGCGCCAGGCGCTGTACGGCCAACGCTATTTCGAACGCGTCTTCGGCCGCCGCCACAGCGTCTGCTGGCTGCCCGATTGCTTCGGCTTCTCGCCGGCGCTGCCGCAGATCCTGCGCCAGGGCGGCATGGACAGCTTCTTCACCATCAAGGTGAACTGGTCCGAGACCAACCGCTTCCCCTACGACCTGTTCCAATGGGAGGGGCTCGACGGCAGCCGGGTCCTGGCCCACACCTTCGACAACCCGATCCAGGGCTACAACGGCACCATCCGGGCCGATTGCGTGCTGCCGACCTGGCGCAACTTCCGGGGCAAGACGGCGCATGACGAAAGCCTGCTCGCTGTCGGCTTCGGCGACGGCGGCGGCGGGGTGACGCCGGAGATGCTGGAGCGCCAGGCCCAGCTGGCCGACTTCCCGGCGCTGCCGGAGCTGCGCCCGGCGCGGGTGGAGGCGTTCTTCGGCCGCATCCGCGAGCGCGTGGCGGTGGCGGATCTGCCGGTCTGGCTCGGCGAGATCTATCTCGAGCTGCACCGCGGCACCCTGACCAGCCAGGGTCGCACCAAGCGCCTGAACCGGCAGGCCGAGCGGGCGCTGATCACGGCGGAGGTCGCGGGCAGCCTGGCGACGCTGCTCGGCGGCCCTTCCTTCGGCAGCCTGGAGCCGGCCTGGCGCGGCCTCTTGAAGAACCAGTTCCACGACATCCTGCCCGGCTCCAGCATTCGCGAGGTCTATGAGGATGCGGAGCGCGAGCTGGCGGCGGCCCGCGACGCCGGGCTCGACCGCCAGGCCGAGGCGATGGCGGCGGTCGCCGCGGCCCTGCCGGCGGGCGGCACCACCGAGGCGCTGGTGGTGGTGAACCCCGACCTGTCGCCGCGCCCGTTGAGGCTGGAGCTCGAGGGGCGGGCCATGGCACCCGACCTCACCGTGCCGCCGCTCGGCGTGGTCGTGCTCGACCGCGCGGCGCTGGACCCGGCGCCCGGGCTGTCGGCGGGGTGGTCGGCCACCGGCAGCCATCTCGAGAACCGCTTCCTGCGGGCGGAGATCGGCACCGACGGCACCATCACCCGCCTGCTGCACAAGCCGACCGGCCGTGACGCGCTGGCCGGGCGCGGCAACCAGCTGTGGCTCTATCCGGCCGACAAGCCGCGCAGCTGGGACGCCTGGGACATCGAGGCGGACTACGACCGCCAGGGCTTCGAGCTGACCGGGCTGGAGGCGTCGGATCTGGTCGAGGACGGGCCGGACCGGGCGGCGCTGCGGCTGGTCCGCCGCTTCCGCGACTCGACCGTCACCCAGACCCTGACGCTATGGGCCAATTCTCCGCGGCTCGACATCCACACCCGGCTCGACTGGCACGACCGGCGGGTGCTGCTGCGCGCCCTGGTGCCGGTCGCGGTGCGGGCGGAGACGGCGAGCTTCGAATGCGCCTTCGGCGTGGTGCGGCGGCCGACCCACCGCAACACCCCTTGGGATCAGGCGAAGTTCGAGGTGGCGGGCCATCGCTTCGCCGACCTGTCGGAGCCGGGCTTCGGCGTCGCCCTGCTGAACGACGGCAAATACGGCCACAGCGCGTTCGGCAACATGCTGGGCCTCAGCCTGGTGCGGGCGCCGATCTATCCCGACCCTCTGGCCGACGAGGGCGTGCAGGAATTCACCTATTCGATCCTGCCGCATCGAGGCGACTGGCATGAGGGCGGGGTGCGCGAGGCGGCGGAGGACCTGAACCAGCCGCTGCTGGCGCTGCCGGCGCGCGACCTCGCGGCCGGGCTGCACACGCCGCTGATGGTCTCCGGCGTCAAGGCCGGGCTCGCCGCGCTGAAGCCGGCGGAGGAGGGGGATGGGCTGGTGCTGCGCCTTTACGAGCCGGCCGGCGCGCGCGGTCCGCTGTCGATCACGGTGCCGGAGGGCTGGCGCCTGGGCGAGGCGGTGTCGCTGCTGGAGGAACCGGCGCCGCGCGGCCGGCCGCACGACCTCGAGCCGTTTGAGCTGCGCAGCTGGCGGCTGCGGCCGGGGCGCTGAACCGAAGGGATACGGGAAAGGGCCCGGCCCGGGCCTAATGTGTGGGGAGAGGCCGAGCCGGGCATGACGCCAGCTGTTGACGGGCGGCGCCCACCGCATCCCGCCACGTCCGGCCCGGCCTGTCCACTTACGGATCGGTAAGCCTGGCCCGGCATTCGCGGGCGACGGCTCAGCGCTTCGCCTTCGGCTTCGCTCCGGCCGAACGGCGATCCTCCCCGGCGCCGGCGGTGCCGGGGTTGAAGGAGGGCGGGTCGCTCGCATCCATGCTCTCGGCCGATGCCTCGTCGATCTTCCGGTTGGCGGTTTTCCGGTCCGGTTCCGGCCGCGCCTCGGTGGGCTTGCGGCGGATCGTCATGCTGGCCTCCATGCTGTGTCGTCAACGCAACGGCAGCGGCGAGACCGGGGTTCCGTCGGCGGCGGCCTGCAAATAGGGGGGCCGGCAACCCTGGATGGGCGGGCCGCTTCGGTCCAAGCTGATTCAGGTGCCTTCCGTCGACGACGGCGCCCGGCCCGGTCCGAAGCTTCCCCACCATGCTTCGGGCCGGGCTTTCTATTTTGGGCCCTGTCTCGGTCGGACGGCCACTGGACACCGCCTCTCCGCCTTCAGCAGATTGTCTTTCCAGGGAAAGCCGCGAGATTCCGCGGTTCCAAACTCGGCAGCTGGGGACAGCTGCCGCCATTCCGCCCCTCGGCTATGGCGGAGCGGCATAGGTGCAATGCAAATAATCCTGTGGCGACGATCGGGGTGCGCTGCATGCCCGGTCGGAGAATCAAGATCCGGTTTTGAGATTAGGCCGGTACTTCAAGGGCTTGGATGACAACAGTGTTCCAACGCAATGTGGGCAGGGAACGGGAATGCTTGGGTGAATATGTCAAACGCTGCATGTGAGTGTTCCCATTTGGCGCAGCCGACAGCCCGGCGGCCGGCAGGATCAAAATCACATCTTGTCAGCCGCTATGGTCGTTGATCATGATATAGGTGAAAGTAGATAAAAAGGCTTTGTGACTGCGAGAAGCGCCCGTTTTTCAGAAATCGGCGATTCGCGCGAGTGATTTGTGCTCATTTTTGAAATATTGGGGGAGTAGATCGTGTCGAGATTGGCGATTTGCCTCGGGGCCATGAGCATTCTCGCCGCCGGGCAGGCCGTGGCGGCGACCCCGGCGACGGTGACCTACACCTATGACAGCCTGGGCCGTCTGGTGAAGGACACGCAGCCGAAGAACGAGAACACATACATCTACGACCAGGCCGGGAACCGGACCAAGGCCACGACCAAGTAGCCCATGCGGAGCGCGTTCCTGTCGGGCGCGCGGGGCTGAGCGAGTTTCGGAGGGGAGATGCGGTCGTTTCTGTTCATCGCGAGCTTCGGGCTCGCCACGGTTTTCTGCGGCCTGGCCTCGGCCCAGATGGCGCCGTCCGGCCAGGGTCTCGCGCCCGGCGGTCCGCCGCCGGCCCAGCTGGTGATGCCGGCGGTGCCGCTGGAGACCGGCACGCGCTTCCTGGCCGACCGCGTGGTGCCGCCGAGCGACGTGCCGGCGCTGACCACCGTCGCCACGCCGGCCACGAAGGCGGCTGTCGGGGCGACCGCCGCTGCTGCGGCGCCGCAGGGCCGGCCCGTGCTCGGCCATCCGCTGCCGACGGACGCGGTCTCGCCCTCAGGGTTCCCGCGGGCGGATTTCGCGATCGCGCCGAAGGGGCAGGGCGACAAGCCGGCCTCGCCGCTGGGCGCCGGCAAGATTCAGTAGATCCGACAAGAGAATTCGACCGCCGGCCCGGGCCGGCGGTGCGTCGATGCTGAGGGGAGCATGGCGATGGTGCGGCTGTTCCGGGCGGTGATCCGCCCGCTGTCCTTTGTCGTGGTTGCGTTGGCCCTTCTGGCGGCCGCCGGAGGCGGCCGTGAGGCGCAGGCGGCGGTGCCGGCCCTGAGCTGCACGCCACCGGCGGCGGAGCCCGAGATCGCGGCGCTGGCGCGGGCGCTGAACTACGATCCCTTTTCGATCTACGAATACATCTACTACAACATCGACTACTCCCCGACCTGGGGGTCGAAGAAAGGCGCGCTCGGCACCTATCTCGACCGCCGCGGCAACGGCATCGACCAGAACGTCCTGTTCGTCGCCCTGCTGCGGCAATCCTGCATCAGCGCGAACTTCCGCTTCGGCGCCGTCAGCTACGACACGGCGGCGATCGCCAATCTGTTCGGCGTCGAGAACGACGCGGGGCTGATCAACAATGTGCTCGGCGGCGGCGGCTTCACCGGATGCGTCGTACTCGCACCGCCGAACTGCGCCGCCAGCACCAGCAGCGGAACGGTCCCGACCGTTACGATCAATGCGGTGTGGACCGAATTCAAGGTCGGTACCACGACCTATGATCTCGACCCCTCCTTCAAGTCCTATGGTGACGCCCCGACGCCGATCAATCTCGGCACGGCGATGGGATATTCGCGGAGCGAGTTCCTGACCGCGGCACAGACCGGCTCCTCCACCGTCTCCGGCGCACCGAGCGGCACCAACTCGATTCGGGCTCTGAACAAGAGCCAGATGGTCGCCAAGCTCAACGGCTACGCCCAAAACCTCGCAAACTACATTAAGGCCAACAACCCGACCAACTCGGCACGGGAGCTGTTCGGCGGCGGCCGTGAGATCACCAATGCCGCCTACGGAGTGCTCTATCCCACGGGCGGCACGCTCTACACCGACCTGCCGGCTGCGTTCGAGACTGTCTACACCGTCACCATCTCGAACAATGCCGACGGGTCGAGCCCGACCGTCAGCAAGACGCTCTACGCCAGCCAGATCTCGGGCAAACGCCTGACATTGAGCTACAACGCGTCGTCGCAGCCGGCGCTGGCGCTGGACGGCGTGGTTCTCGGCACAGGCACGGCCGCGACGGGAGCCTCCCAGACTGTCTCGATGACGGTGAGCAATCCCTATCCGGCCGGGGCGAGCTACGCGACCTGGACGGTCCGGCCGCGGGTCCAGACCGGCGGAATCTTCGACATCGTGCTGGTGGCCGGCGAGATCGGCCGGGACCGGCTGACGCGGCACCAGGATGCGATCGCGCGGCTGCTCCGGACCGGCAGCGCCGGCACCTCCGGGGCGGTTGTCGGCGAGAGCCTGGCCGGGATCGGGATGGCCTATCTCAGCCAGTCGAGCCGAGTCTCCCAGATCTTCGCGAATTATTTCGGGTTCGTCGACGTGCGTCACGTGGCGATGGGCATCGCCGGCAAGACCACGAGCGGCTATGTCGATTTTCCGGCCCAGATCAACACCATGAGCCCGGCGAAGAGAGCGGTCACCGCCGCTTCCACTCTCGGGGCGCAGGTCGGCCAGAGCTTCTACAACAGTTCGCTCGAATCGACGGCCGTCAAGCAGCTTCAGGACAAGGAAGCAGTGTCGACGGTGCGGATGATGGATTATGCGAACACCGACGGCACCGGCTTCATCGAGGCGACGCCAGGGAACTGGGCATCGATCCAGCCGCTGCTGACGAACTGGAGCGCCGGCGATCTCACCGACATGGACGTGTTCCTGAAGGCGAACCCCGGCTCTCAGGTGATCCTGCCGCAGAATGGGCGGCGTACCGCCAGCGATTGGGTCTGGGCCGGAAGCGGCTATTACCAGTTTGCGACGACAGACCCGTCCAAGGTGCTGATCTCCTACAAGCTCACCGGCGGCTACAACGGTGGAATGGGCATCGTATTCGGGTATAGCGGCTCTTCGGTTGCAACCTCGAGCTACACTGCCGGGGATGGGCAGAAGCCGGCCGAGTCGCCTTCGAGTTGGGATCCGATCAATCTGCTGACCGGAGATTTCCTTTACGATCATACGGATATTGGTGTCGGCAGCGGTACTTTCCCATTTGGTCTGGCGCTGACGCGATACTACAAGTCTGGCGACGTCAACCGGCCGACGGAACTCGGAGCCGGCTGGCGGCACAACTTCATGATGTCGGCGGCCATCGACAGCGACAGCTACGAGGGTTTCGGCGACCACAACCCGTTGGCGGCGGTGCCGACGATGGCGGCGCTCTATGTCATGCAGGACCTCTCCACCGGCACCAAGCCGGTCCTGTCGAACACGATCGTCTCGTCCCTCGTCGCGAACTGGATGATGGACCGGCTGGTCGACAATGCGGTGACGCTGACGACGAGCGACGGGGCGAAGAAGTTCGTCAAGCTGCCGACGGCTTCGGGCGGGTCGACCTATGTGCCGCCGCCGGGCGATGCCTCGACCATCGTGATCAATGCCGACAAGTCGATCACCCTGACCGACAAGGGCAAAGTGGTCTACAGCTTCGACGCGGACGGCAAGATCGCGTCGTGGAAGGATCCGAACAACAACACCGTCAGCTTCGCCTACACCGGTACCGGGGCCTCGAAGCTGCTGAGCAGCGTCAGCAACGGGATGGGCCGGACGCTGAGCTTCACCTACACTTCCGGCAAGCTGACCAAGGTCAGCGACGGCACCGCCTCGGTCTCCTACGGCTATGACAGCGCGGGCAAGCTGCTGACCGGCTTCACCGACCCGATGTCGAAGGCGACCGCCTTCGCCTACGACAGCGGCGGTCGGCTGACGACGATCACCTACCCATCCTTCCCGGGCACGCCCTTCGTCACCAACACCTATGACGCGCTCGGCCGGGTCATGACCCAGCGGGACGCGTTGGACAATCTCTGGACCTATCTCTTCGCCAATGGCTTCCGCAGCCAGGAGATTGATCCCCTGGGCGGGAGCAGGGTCCTGTACTACGACCGGAACGGCAATCACATCCAGGACACCGACCAGGTCGGCGACACCACCTTCTTCGCTTATGACGGGATCGGCCGCCCGGTGAAGACGACCTATCCGCTGGGCGATTCGATGGAGCAGGCCTACGACGCCGCCTCCAACCTGGTGAAGCGGACCACGAACCCGATCCCGGGGGCGGTCGACACCGCGACCGGCCAGCCGGCGGTGCCGATTGTCGAGAGCTGGACCTATGGTCCGACCTTCAACAAGGTGCTGACGGCCAAGGACGGCCGCGGGAACACCACGACCAATCAATATGACACCAAGGGCAACCTGACCAAGGTGACGCAGCCCGCGGTGACCAAGGCGGGCACATCGGCCAGCCCAGTCACCAGCTACACCTACAACGCCCGCGGCCAGGTGCTGACGGTGACGGACCCGGAGGGCCGGGTCACCAGCAACACCTACGACACGGCGGCGCCCTTCAACCTCCTGAGCACGACGGTCGACTCCGGGACGGACCGGCTGAACCTGACCTCGAGCTGGACCTATACCGCGCAGGGGGACCGGGCGACCGAGACCAACCCGCGCGGCCTGGCGACGACCTATGCCTACAATGCGGCACGGTTGCTGCGAGAGGAGCGGCCGCCGGCGCCGTTCACCAACAGCAACGTGACCCAGTACGACTATGACGCGGACGGGCGGCGGACGGCGGTGAGGCGCTATGTGCCGGCCTCGGGCTCGGTGCCGGCCGCCTGGCGCACGACCACGACGGCGTACAACGCGGCGGGCAAGGTCAGTTCCGTCACCAACCCGGACGGGACCGTGACGACCACGGACTACAATCTGCTCGGCCGGCCGTCGACGGTGACGTCCTCGAGCGGCCGACGGGTGCTGACGAGCTACGATGCGGCGTCGCGCCCGGTGAAGGTGGTGGACCTGGTCTTCGGAACGCTGGACCCGTCGATCACGAACAACCTTGGTGCGGTGACGCGGGAGACGCGGACCTACTACGCCGGGGGCCTGCCGGCGACGGTGGCGGACGGCAACGGCAACGCGCTGACCTTCAACTACGACGGGTTCAAGCGGCAGTCGCAGATCACCTATCCGGGCGGGGCGTATGAGCTGCACGCCTTCGACGCCAACGGCAACGAGACGATCCGGCAGACGCGTTCGGGGGCGCAGATCACCTACGCCTACGACGCGCTGAACCGGGTGACGAGCAAGGCGCCGGCCGGGCAGGTGACGATCACCTATGGCTACGACCTGACCGGTCTGCTGCTGAAGGCGAGCGCGACCTCGGGCGCCTATGCCTATGGCTACGACACCGCCGGCCGGCGGGTGAGCGAGACGGCGGCGGGTCTCGGGACGGTGAGCTGGACGCTGGACGCGAACGGCAACCGGAGCTCACTGACCTGGCCGGGCACGCCGGCCTGGTCGGCGACCTATGTCTACGACGCGCGGGACCGGCTGGCGGGCGTGTACACCGGCGCGCAGAGCGCGGACACGCGGGTGGTGTACCTGACCTATGACAGCCTGTCGCAGCGGGCGCAGGCGGTCCTCGGGACCGGGACGTCGGGCAAGGCGACGACGAAATACGCCTGGACGCTGGGCGGGCAGGTGTCGCAGATCGCGCATGCCTGGTCGGGCGGCGGGGTGACGATCGACTACGGCTACAACCAGGACCACCAGCGGACCTCGGCGACATACAGCGACGACACGTTCCTACCGTCGGGACTGGCGGCGGCGAGCCCGGCCTATGCGCCGAACGCGCTGAACCAGTACGCGACGGTGGCGGGGGTGACCTACGCCTATGACGCGAACGGCAACCTGACCTCGGACGGTGTCTGGACCTACGGCTACGACAGCGAGAACCGGCTGGTCTCGGCGAAGAGGACGGCGCCTTCGGTGACGGCGACCTACACCTACGACCCGCAGGGGCGGCGGCGGTCGAAGACGGTGAACGGGGTGGTGACGCGATACCTGTCGGCGGGCGACCAGGAGATCGCGGAATACACGGGCTCCACCCCGGTGCTGGATCGGCGCTATGTCTACGGGGCGGGGCTGGACGAGCCGGTGGCGACGGTGACGGCGGCGGGGGCGGTCAGCTATCACCTAGCCGATGGCCTGGGCTCGGTGATCGCGCTGGTGACCTCGGCCGGCGTGCTGTCGGAGAAGCACGGCTACACGGCCTACGGGCTGGGCACGGCTTCGACCGGGACGGCGTTCCAGTACGCGGGCCGTCGGCTGGATCCGGAGACCGGGCTGTACCACAACCGGGCGCGGGCCTACTCGCCGGCGCTCGGGCGCTTCCTGCAGGCCGACCCGATCGGGATCCAGGGCGGGCTCAACCTCTACACCTATGTCGGCAATGATCCCGCCAACCTCGTCGATCCGAGCGGGCTGATAGCATCTACAATTCGCGATGGCATCAACCTCTCTGTGCCGGGCGCTTACTATAGCGACTTGGCCTACCAGCAGGCACAGCAGGGAAACTACGGCACTGCCGCTGCATATTGGGGGGCGTCAATTGCCGACGCCGCTATGGGGGTGGCAACCTTCGGCCAATCCACCAAAGGCGCCGCGGTTGTCAGGGCTGGTGCACAGACCGCCGAGAACGCGATGACTCGCGGAGTTGCGTCGGAGGCTCGCGTACTTCAAGATCTGGGATTGATAAAGAATACGCAGGCGGTGGTGACGGCCGAGGGGCGAGCAGTGCCCGATGCTCTGACTGCAGCTATTTCGTTAGAGATTAAGGACCGTGCGTTTGTCGCTTTCACTAGGCAGCTTCGGATCGAAACCGATGCGGCAAGGGCAGCAGGACGTGCATCGGTATTGGTCACGGGTGAGCGCACCTGCGTCAGCGGTCGATGCACCGAAGCATTTGATGATATAATCCGTCGATCTGACCTGGGGCCTCGGTGAGCCAGATATGATTGAAACAAGACTTGAGTTCCCGCCTGGGATGCTCAGCAAGCTGGTAGAAAAATTGTTGTCGCTCGCTCCTGATCTGCGTCCCTCTTTTCACAGCTTGGGAGAAGATGAGAAAGGACAGCCGATCGGTGATCCGAAGGATTTTGTGAATTCTCTGGCCGAGAAATCGCCCGCCCCTTATTTGACTAATGATTATTGCTCCTACAATATAAGCTTTGCTGCGCCTAAGCCGATAATATGCCATGGTTTTCTTGAGGTTAGTGCTACGTTAGTCAGAAGATTTATGATGGAGATGGCGGATCTGCGGCCAATATTTGGCTTTGCTTGTACGCCGGAAGAGAGATATCAAAGAAATCGCGTTATGGTCAAAATAGGCGTAAACAATATAGAGAGCTGGGTAGGGCGCGATACGCAGAAGTATGTTCCGGGGCTTTACTGGTTAACATTATTGCCAGATGCCTTGGCGGTACAGCATGATGTCCCAATTTCAGCTGTTGAGGCAGTTGCTTTGGAACACGTCGAGCTAGAGGGCGAACAGCATCTGTTCCGCTTCTACGAGAATCCTGATGATTGGGGAGCAACATCTGTCGTGGCCGACCTTTGTGCTTCGCTCGCAGGTGTCTTTGACGTCGAGAAGGTGAAGGCGAAATTACCGATCGCGAGGAATTACCTTGAAGTGAATTCGATACTGAGAGAATGGCGATAACGCTTCCGATTACATGATTTCAATGCCAGTGCATTTTTGGAAATCTTCCGCCCGAACTTGGCGGAATGCCAATGTTCTGGTGCTTGATTCGATCCGGGAGCGCGCAACGGCAACGCGCTGACCTTCAACTACGACGGGTTCAAGTGGCAGTCGCAGATCACCTATCCGGGCGGGGCGTACGAGCTGCACGCCTTCGATGCCAACGGCAACGAGACGATCCGGCAGACGCGTTCGGGGGCGCAGATCACCTACGCCTACGACGCGCTGAACCGGGTGACGAGCAAGGCGCCGGC